>NZ_JBZAYE010000045.1:0-24177 GCF_058244205.1 Variovorax sp. 20P10.2.4 | reverse complement strand
CCGCGCGCCTGCCCGTTGCCCGAATGGGCACTCGAGGACCTGCTCGTGCGCTGGCGCAGCCAGGGCGCCGGACTGCCGCGCGCCGCGGGCCTCAGCGACGCCGAGATGCGGCTGCTGCCGGCCGGCACCCGCGTGCTGCTCGGCGAGGACGATGCGCTGCATGCCATCGACATCGCGAGCCGAAGGTTGCGCGTCAATGCGCCGCGCGTGGAGCTGATGGTGGTGCCCGATGCGGGGCATGCGATCGAGTTCGATCAGGCGCAGCGGGTGGGGCAGATACTGCTCGATCACTTTCGGGGGCGGGGGTACGTGCTGTAGGTCGAGGAAGGGCGCCGGCGCCGTCGCGACCCTGCCTGGCCGTCGCCGCTAATCAACGGCGCAACCCCATCCGTCTCAGAAGAAGAGATACCCCGACAGATTGGCCATGTTCCGGGCATCGTCGATGCCTCGGTGAGGCGTACCTTCGAAAGGCAGACCGACGCGCCGCAGCGCCTGCTCGAGCCCGCAGGCCTTTCGCAGGTTGAGGCTGCTGGCAAAGCGTGTCTTGATGTTGATGTGTTCTTCGCCGAAGGGGTAGGGCACGTCGTGGTAAGAGCAATCCTGTTGCAGCTGGTATCGGTCGTAGTCGCCCCAGCTGCAGAACACGGGCGAGTCGAAAGCCTGGATCCAGGCCGCGAATCGTTCGAGAACCGCGGGGAATGAATCCGCGGCCTCCACCTTCTTTTGCGTGATGCTCGTCAGTCGTCTGCAGAAGTCGGTGAGGACCGGGTGTCGAGTGGGCTTGACGAACGACTGGAACTCGCCGCGCAGATCCGGCCCGTTCTGCCACAGGGCCACTGCACCGATCTCGATGATCTCCATTTCCTCGCGGGGCACCTCGTTCCGGTCCGAGCAGGTGGCCTCGAAGTCGACAATGATGTAGGTCACACGGCTCCTCGGGACTTCTTTGTTTTCTCAGGCGTATCGGGCCTGCGGGTCGGATGAATTCTGCCGCATCGAATGTGCGTCGTCCTTCATGGCAGGTCGAGAGCAACCACCAGTTCACAGGCCCAGCCCGGATCGACCGGCGCGTCACGGCCAAGCCGCAACCGCGCCATCAGCACCGCGAGTTCGAAGCGGATCACCGGCTTGGAGCCACTGATTTCGGTCAACGCCTTGTCGGGGTGGGGATGGCGATAGAGATCGAAGAGCGCGCCGAATTCATCGCGCGCAACCCGTGGGTCTTCGAGCTCCTTGTTGCCTTGCAGCCGCGCGACGTTGGCCAGCACATCGTGCATCCCGATCGCCGCGGCGTGGTGCCAGTGCTTGCGGCTGCGCAGCGCCGACAGCGCCAGTTCCGGCTCCTCGCCCACCAGCGCGATGCGCGCCGCGTCCAGCGCGTAGCCTTCGGCGAAATACGCGTCGCTCGAGTTCTCCCGCACGCTTCGCAGGGCCAGCTCGCAGGCCAGCAGCAGCCGGTCCTTCTCGAGGTGGCCGGTTTTCAGCCAGCGCACATAGGTCTCCGCGCGTTCGAGCTGCAGGTGGCAACTGGCCGGCTGCGGCCTCGCATCGCACAGGCCATCGATGCGCACGCGCTGCGCGATCTGCAGCGCACGGTCCAGCAGTGCCTCGCAGGTCTGCGGTTCCTTGGCCACGTACTTGAGCATCAGCGCCAGTTCGAGATCGAGCTCCACGCCCAGCGCTGGCAGCGCGCTCTTGGCGAGATGTTCGGTGCGGTCGTGCTCGGGCGCGAGAAGCACGGCCATCCTGCCCGGCTGACGCGCGTAGGCGCGCTGCCATGCGGCGGCGACGGTTTCCGAAGAGGCGTCGGCGGGCTGGCCGAGCACCTTCCTGAGCCAATGCAACATCTGAATCGTGCTTCCCGTTCGGTATGCGGTCCTCGACTCATCCAGGTCCGCGGATCGCGCGAATTCTGCCGCACCGATTCGCGCTGTCGAAAGGCTGCATCGCAAGCCACGCCGCGCCCCTGCGCGAACCAAAGAAAACATGTCTTGCCATTGATGCAACTGTGCTGCAGCAACGATTCTGCATCGCAAGTGTTGGCTGCGCGCATCGATGCACTCGCATCGCATCGCCGCGTTGTGCGGTCCATCTTCGTACCCCACGAAGCATCGCGCGGTCTTGACTCCATTCGTCGTATGACGCGCGAACAATTTGAGAGGGAAAAGTTCCGCGCTTCGTTGACGCACGGGGGGAGCGGCAGTTAGAACTGTGCGCACTCGATGGAGGGAGAACGCGTGAAGATATCGAACACCAAGCGCACACACTCCCGCCGTTGCGTCCTCGCTGCCGATCGCCTCGTGGCCGGTGCGGGAAGACGCAAGGCGGCCGATGGGTCCATGCCGATCGCGGCCTCGGCCATCGCCCGTCGCGTGCATCGCACGCGCGCCCTGCGCTGAATCGAACGCCCCGGATCCTGGTGCGATTCGTCCTCTCGCTGCCCCGCGCATCGTCGGGTATGCACAGCCTCTTTTTCCGCGCGCCCAGTCCGCTGATGTGGCTGATGCCGCGGATCCTCGGCCCGCCGCATCGAGCGCCGGTGCGGTCGCACGCGGCACGCGCTTGCCGCGTCCACTGAAACCGCTGCTCATGGCTGGCACTGCCTGCCTGTCGAACGATCGGTTCGACGGGAGGGCGGGGTCTTGCCGCTGCGCGAGTCTTTCACCCCCTTAACCCGCGCGCGTTCCATGCAGGAGCCGGCCACACGCCGGCAGGTGCAGGACGGCGCATGTCCCTACAAGAGGCGATCATGAAGAAATTTCTCAAGCCCGCAGTCCCGTACTTTGCCATCGGTGCAGTGACCCTTGCCGCGCTCGTGGCTTGCGGTGGCGGCGGTGGCGGCACGCCATCGTTCGGTGGCACCGGCGCCGCGCCCGACACCGGCAATGTGGTGGCGCAGAACGGCAATGCCGACACGCCCGACGATGGCAATCCCCAGGCCGCGCCCGACGCGGCCGCGAACGGCAACATCGATCGCTCGGCCCAGCCGATGGAGTTGCCCGACACGGTCTGGCCGAAGAACTACAAGCTGTGGTTCCGGCCCGATGCGGCGCTCAAGACCTTCACGGGCCGTGGCGATGTCGAGATCGAGGTGCTGAAGCCGGTCGATGCGATCGTGGTGGCCGCGCACGACCTCAAGTTCGCCAACGGCCGCACCACGCTGCGCAAGCTCTCGAGCCCGGGCGAGGCGATCGCGCTGATCCCCACGCCGCAGACGCGCGGCGACTTCGTGCAGCTGCGGCTCAACGACGGCCAGATCGCCAAGGGCAAGTACCTGCTGCACATGGAGTGGGACGGCAAGATCCAGTTCTCCGACGCCGAGTACTGCCCGCCGGCCGAGATGATCAAGAACCCGCTGTGCTCGGCCGCCACCGGCGTGTTCAAGGTCGGCCTCTCGACGCCCGAGGGCGTGAGCAGCGATGCCATCGTGACGCAGGGCGAGACCAACTTCGCGCGCCAGTGGTTCCCGGGCTGGGACGAGCCCGCGTTCCGCCACACCTTCGAGATCTCGGCCGAGGTGCCGGGCGACTGGAAGACGGTGTCGAACGGCGCGCAGAAATCGCAGACCAAATTGCCCGACGGCTACCAGCTGGTGTCGTTCGAGAAGACGCCCTCGATGCCCATGTACCTGACCTTCTTCGGCGGCGGCAAGTTCGACATCCTCGAGGACAGCTTCAAGAGCCCGCTCGACGGCAAGACCATGCCGCTGCGCTGGTTCACGCCGCCGGGCCGCTCGACCTGGGCCACCTTCGCGATGGAGTGGACCAAGGTCGCGATGGACTACTACTACAAGTACACCGGCATCCCGCTGCCCTTCGACAAGTTCGACACCGTGGCCGCCAACGACAGCTACGACAACAAGCCCAACACCGGCTTCGGCGGCATGGAGAACTGGGGCTCGATCTTCGAGTTCGCCGACTCGGTGCTGACAAAGCCCGGCGACACGCCCACGCTCTATTCGGTGACGGTGGTCACGCACGAGGTCGCGCACCAGTGGTTCGGCGACCTGGTCACGCTCGACTGGTGGGACAACGTGTGGCTCAACGAGTCGTTCGCGCGCTGGTTCGAACGGCGCACCACGATCAAGTTCCACCCCGAGTACTACAGCTTCTCGGACTACGTGCTCGACAAGCACAGCGTGATCGTGGCCGACCTCAAGAACACGGCGGTGCCGGTGCAGCGCAACCTCAACGACGCGGGTTCGTTCGGCTTCATCAGCCCGTCGATCTTCGTCTACAACAAGGGCAGCCACGTGCTCGAGACGATCCAGAACTACATCGGCGAGGAGGCGATGCAGAAGGGCCTGCAGATCTACCTGAAGGACTATGCCTATGGCAACGTCACGCCCTCGCGGCTGTGGAGTTCGCTCGAGAAGGCGACCGACAAGAAGGTCAGCGCCATCGGCGACAGCCTGATCCGCCAGACCGGCGTGCCGCTGCTCACGGTCGATGCGCAGTGCGCGGGCGACCGCACCTACGTGTCGATCACGCAGGAGTCGTTCCCGAACCAGAACCAGTACCCGGCCTCGACCTGGACCGTGCCGGTCACGCTGGCCTATGGCGACGCGATGGCGCAGCGCAAGACCTTCGTGATGGACAACAACCGCACCAACCTCGAGCTGCCGGGCTGCACCGCGGTGCTGGCCGGGCCGACCGGCCAGGACTACTACGTGAGCAACTACAGCGCCGCTTCGTGGAGCGCGCTGCTCGCGCAGGCGCAGAACTTCGCCGACAACAAGCCGCTGCTGCTGAACATCGAGCGCGATGCCTTCCGGCTGCTCGGCGTGGGCCGCATCACGCAGGCGCAGTACGACCAGATCAAGGGCGTGCTGAACCTGCCGACCGCGCTGCTGGCCAAGACGCAGGAGAGCCAGCAGAAGATGGCGGCGGTGGATGCGGGCGCCAAGGAGGAGTACCCGCATGCGCTGCGCTTCCAGGGCAGCCTGAAGTTGCGCGAGAACCTCCAGCGCTGACGGCCCGAGCCCGCCGGGTGCCGACCGCGAGGGAGCGCGCCCGGCGGGCCTTGCAACCCATCACCGGAGAATGACGATGAACACACTGAAGAACGGACTGCGCGCGCTCGCGTGCATCGCCTGCGCGCTGCTGCTGGCCGCCTGCGGCGCGCGCGGCGGCCCCGAGGCCGAGCTGGTCGGCGTCTATGCCGTGAAGCAGGGCGGGGCGCTCAAGGAACTGATCAAGATCGAGCGCAAGGATGGCCGCTACGTGCTGCGCGACAAGGTGCGCACGCCCGAATGGAGCGAGCCGAAGCTGCAGCTCGCGCCGGCCACGCGCGACGACTGGCAACGCATCACCACCGACACCGCGCAGACGGCCTTCGTCGGCATGAAGAGCGAGCAGCTCGCGCTGTTCAAGGTGCCGCCGGGCTGGGAGAAGAACGGCTTCCGGACCTCGACCGGCTACTTCCTGTTCTATTCGCACGGACCGGTCGAGGCCTACAAGCTCTGAGCGCGACGCCCGCGTGGGCGCTGGCTCAGGCCGGTAGGGCGAATGTCGCGACCGCGGTCGCGAGCGTCTGGCCGGTGGAGGCCAGGTCCATGGTCACGCGCGCGAAGGCCAGCGAGCGGCCCGAGCGCACCAGCTCGGCATGCGCGAGCACGTCCTCGCCGCCGCCCGCGCGCATGAAGGTCATGTGCAGGTCAACCGTGGCGATCGGGCGGCGCCCGCGGCCGTCGGTCCAGATCGCGAAGCACATCGCGCTGTCGGCCAGCACCGAGAGCGCCTGGCCGCCGAAGATGTTGCCCTCGCGCGTGGCCTGCTCGCCGGCCGGCATGCGCAGCGTGGCCTTGCCTTCGCCCAGCGATTCGACGCTGACGCCGAGGCTGCGCACGCAGCCCGGCAAGGCGGTGGCGAGGACGTCCCTGGCTTCTTCGAGGGTGAACGCGGTCATGGCTGGAGGTCTTTCCGTGGTCGATGCGGTGGAGGGGAGCCGCGCGCCCGCGCGGCGAAGGCCGGCAGCGTACCGCACCGGCGCGCCGCGATCGATTCCACGAAAGAGATAGTCAGCCGCGCGCCGCTTCGAGGAAGGCCAGGATCTCTTCGCCCAGCCACTGCTCGCCACTGTCGAAGTGGGCCATGACCGAGACATGGTTGTGCCCGGGCACGCTCAGGTGGCGCGGCGCGATGCCCTGGGCCTTGGCCATGCGCCAGGCGAACTCCGTCGCGTAGACGTCGAGCAGCGGGTTCTCGTACTCGGCATGCACGACGAAGGTGGGCAGCGCCAGCCGGTGGGCATGCGCCATCGGCGACCGGCCCTCGTAGGCCGCGGTGTCGTCGCCGAAATAGGCGCGCACGCCGGCCGCGTTCGGGTTCTCGGGCCGTGCGTCGGCGCGCAGCCGCGCCGACACCAGCACCAGCGCGCGCAGATGCCGGCCCATGAAGCCGAGCGAGGGATCGCAGGCGTAGCTGGCCGCATGCGTGCCGCCGGCCGAATGCCCGATCAGGCAGATCGCATGGGGATCGCCGCCGTGCTCGGCCGCGTGGCGCGCGACCCAGTCGCAGGCCGCGGCCACGTCGAACGCGCCCTGCGGATGCATGGCCTCGGGCGCGAGCCGGTATTCGACGTTGATGCCCACGCAGCCCCGGCGCGCGAACCAGCGCAGCACGTTGCCGTACATCGCGGCATTGATGTCCTTGCCGCCGCGCACGAAGGCGCCGCCATGCACGAACACGATCACCGGCGCGGCCCGTGCGCCGCGCGGCCGGTAGACGTCGAGCACCTGCCGCGGATGCGTGCCGTAGGGCAGGTCGTGGACGATCTCGCAGCCGTCCGCGGGCGCGGCCAGCAGCAGCGGCAGGTAGGCGGCCTTCACGCGGTCGCCGGCCGCGCGGATGTCGGCCTGCCAGGCCGGGCCGGTCTCGCGCAGCATCCGGTCGATGGCTTCGGAGCGTCCGTCGGGGCGCATGCCGTCTTCAGTCGGCACGGAAGGCCGAGGCTTCGACCTCGATGCGCCAGGCCGGCTGCGCGAGCGCCTGCACCACGAGCAAGGTCGAGGCCGGGCGCGCCTCGCCGAGGAAGCCGGCGCGCACCGGGCCGAGCCGCGGCACGTCGGCGGCGTCGGTCAGGAAGGTCGTGACCTTGACCAGGTGCGACACGTCCATGCCGGCCGCGCGCAGCACGGCCACGAGGTTGGTCCAGGCTTGCCTGGCCTGCGCCTCGAAGCCCTCGGGCAGCGTGCCGTCGGCCGCGGTGCCGATCTGGCCCGCGATGTGCAGCCAGCGGCCGGGGCCCTGGGTGACGATGCCGTGGCTGTAGGCGCCGACCGGCGGCGCGACGTCCTCGGGTGCGATGCGGGTGGCGGCGGTGTGCGTCATCAATGCACCGCGCCGTCGAGTTCGGGAATGAACGGGATCTCGACGCCATAGGCGCCGATGTCCTCGCGGATCTTGTCGACCCCGCGCTTGATGATGCCCATCTCCTCGTCGGGATGGGTGGCGCCCAGGCCGTGGTCGGCCGCCAGCGCGCGGTTGCGGCCCGAGCGCCGACGCTCGTCCTCGGGCAGGTTGACCACCGCGTAGACGCCGTTGAGCAGGCTGCCGCGCAGCTTCTTCGCCACCTTCTCGCCGATGGTGCGCTTCTCGTCGGCCGGCAGCTCGCTGAAGAAGCGCCGCATGATGATGCGGCCGAACTGGATGTGGCGTGCCTCGTCGCGCAGGATCAGCCGGCAGGCCTCGCGGATCGAGCCGAAGCGCGCGTTCTCGTAGCGCGCCTGCAGCAGTTCGCCCGAGAGCTGCTCGAACAGCGTGTTGACCGAGAGGCCCGCGAAGAAGCTCATCGCCTTCTCGTCCTTCTCGTCGTGGAAGCGCGGAATGATGTCGCGGAAGTAGTCGGCCCGCGGCGTGGGCTCGTAGGCCGCGAGGTGCTCGGCGATGCGGAAGCTGGCCTCGTGGTGGCGGAACTCCTCGGCGATGAAGTTCGTGATGTGCTGCTTGATCTCGAAGGGCTGGTGGCCAAAGATCGCCTCGCGCAGCCGCTCGGCGCCATAGGGCGTGGCGCCGTGCTCCATCCAGGCGCGCAGGCTCCACCACTCGGCGCCGGCCTGGCGCACCTCGGGCGGCAGCTCGGCCTCGCGCAGGTCGCTGTAGTCGATGTCGGCCACCGGGTCCCAGGCCAGTTCGCGCGCCTGGGTGCACAGGCGCCAGACCTCGGGGTATTCGACCTTCGAGACCACGGGATAGGGGTTCGGCACGGAAGGAATCTCTTCGAGCAGCGAGGCTTGCATGGGCGGTGTCCGTCGTGGGTGGGGGAAAGGCCATGCTAGGAAGCCCGCGCTCATACATCCAATACTGTTTAAAGTGGCTCGTCATTCGTCGCAGCTATCTCCACGACCATGTTCGAATTCAGACAACTGCGCCAGTTCGTGGTGCTGGCCGAGGAACTGAACTTCGGCCGCGCCGCGATCCGGCTCCACATGTCGCAGCCGCCGCTGAGCGTGGCGATGCGCAACCTCGAGGAGCAGCTCGGCGCGGTGCTGTTCGACCGCAGCCGGCACCACGTGCGGCTCACGCCCGCGGGCCAGGTCTTCCACAAGGACGCGCAGCGCCTGCTGCAGCAGGCCCAGGCGGCCGGCGAACGCGCGCGCCGCGCGGCGCAGGGGCTGGAAGGTTCGCTGCGGCTCTCGTTCGTGCCGAGCGCCGCGCTCGATGTGCTGCCCGCGATCTTCAAGCGCTTCCAGCACGACTACCCGACCGTGCAGCTGCGCCTCACGGCCGAGACCACCGCGCGCCAGCTCGAGGACCTGCGCAAGGGCGAGGTCGAGCTCGCGCTGGTGGTGGGCCCGGTCTACGAATCGCGCGGGCTGGTGCTGGTGGACCTGCAGGCACAGAAGTTCGTGATCGCCGTGCCGCGCAGCCATCCGCTGGCGGCGCAGCGCTCGGTGAAGATCGCGGCGCTGGCGGCCGAATCCTTCATCTCGTTCCCGGCCGCCGAAGGCGCGGGCTTCGTCGCCGCGCTGCTCGGCGCCTGCCAGTCGGCGGGCTTCCTGCCGAAGGTGGTGCAGGAGGCCGCGCAGATGCAGTCGATCCTCACGCTGGTCGCGGGCGGCCTGGGCATCGCGCTGGTGCCGGCCGCGATGCGCGTGCTCGCGATGGCCGACGTCGCCTTCCTCGAGATCGCCGGCTCGCGGCCGCCGCCGACCTACAGCCTGGTGTTCGCGCATGCGAGCGGCAACGACAACCCGGTGGTGCAGTCGTTCCTGGCGGTGGCGAAGAAGGCGGTGGAGGGGGCGGGGCGCTGAGCCCGTTCGCCTCAACCCGGAATGTCGGGCTCCACCAGCTGCGCCAGCGCCACCAGCGACTCCTGCCAGCCCAGGTAGCACATCTCGACCGGAATCATCTCGGGGATGCCTTCCTGCACGATGGCCACGTCGGTGCCGCAGGACACGGCGGTCAGCGTGACGGTGGTCTTCATCGTGCCCGGCAGGTTGGGGTCGTCGAAAGTCGCGTCGTAGGCGATGCGCTGGCCCGGTACCAGCTCGAGGTACTTGCCGCCGAACGAGTGGCTGTGCCCCGAGCTGAAGTTGCTGAAGGACATGCGCCAGCTGCCGCCGACCACCGGCTCCATCTGGTGGACCTTGCCGGTGAAGCCGAAGGGCGGCAGCCAGCGTTCGAAGGCGCCGGGTTCGGTGAAGGCGCGGTAGAGGCGCTCGGGCGGGGCGCGCAGCACGCGGTGCAGACGGACTGTGTTGGTAGCCATGGTGTGTTCTCCTGGTGAAGTGGTGCGGAGGACGACCCTCCACTGACACGACGGACGAGCTCGGGACAGATCGACACGAATCCGAAAATTCTTTCGAATCGGCGGGATTCACTGTAGCCGGCGCCGGCCTTCGGCAGGCCGGTGATTCATTTCATATATGAACGCCGGCCAGTGAACGTATTGGACAGACCGCCGCCCCCGTTCGCACCATGCGGTTCCCAACATGGAGTCCCCCGATGAATCTCCCTCGCACGCTGCTCGCGGGCCTGCTGCTCCTTGCCGCCGGCATCGCCGCGCCGGCCCTGGCCCAGGGCTTTCCCGATCGTCCGGTGACGCTGGTCGTGCCCTATCCGGCCGGCGGCTCGGCCGACATCCTGGCGCGCACGGTGGGGCAGAAGCTGGCGGCGCAGCTCGGGCAGCCGGTGGTGATCGAGAACAAGGGCGGCGCCGGCACGGCGATCGGGGCGCGCTTCGTCGCGGAAGCCAGGCCCGACGGCTACACGCTGCTGCTCGGCACGGTGAGCTCGCAGGCCATCAATCCGGCGATGTCCAAGGTCGGCTACGACCCGGTGAAGGACTTCGTGCCGGTCAGCGCGCTGGCATCGATCCCGTTCGTGCTGGTGGCCCATCCGGGCGCGCCCTACGGCAGCGTGGCCGAGCTGCTCGCGGCCGCCCGGCAGGCGCCGGGATCGATCAGCTATGCATCGGCCGGGCCCGGCACCTCGAACCACCTGGCCGGCGAGATGCTCGCCTCGGCCGCGAAGCTCAAGCTGCTGCACGTGCCCTACCGCGGCAGCGCGCCGGCGCTGGCCGACGTGCTCGCGGGCCACGTGCCGCTGATGTTCGACCTGCAGACCACCTCACTGCCCAACATTGCAACCCACAAGCTCAAGCCGCTGGCCGTGACCGGCAGCCGGCGCAGCCCGCTGCTGCCCGAGGTGCCCACGGTGGCCGAGAGCGGGCTGCCGGGCTTCGAGGTCAGCGCCTGGTTCGGCGTGTTCGCGCCCGCGAAGCTGCCGCCGCCGGTGCGCCAGCAGCTCTCGGCCGCCATGGCCAAGGTGCTCGAGGACCCGGCGCTGGCGCAGCGGCTGCGCGACATCGGCGCCGAGCCCGATCCGCGCAATGCCGCGCAGTTCACCGCCTATGTCGCCGAGGAAGCCGGCAAGTACGCAGCGGTGGTGAAGACCGCGGGTCTCGCGCCCTGACCGCTGCCTGACGAGCGCGCCCGCGGGCGCACCGAAACGGCCGATACCGGCGAGAATCCGGCCGCATTCACTGCCGCCAAGGTTCCCGTGTTCCAACGCCTTTCCATTGCCGTCCGCACGATGGCCTTCGTGGCCGCCGTGTGCCTCGCGCTCGTGGCGCTCGACGTCTGGCACAGCTGGGAGTCGCGCACGGCGCTGCTCGAGCAGATGGGCGTGGCGACGGCGAACCTCTCGCGCGCGCTGGCGCAGCAGGCCGACGACACGATCAAGCAGGCCGACACGGTGCTGATCGGCGTGGTCGAGCGCATCGAGAACGACGGCGCGGGCCCGGCCCAGGTCGAGCGGCTGCGCCGGGTGCTGGCCGCGCAGGCGGCCGAGCTGCCGCAGATCGACGCGCTGCATGTCTACGACCAGGACGGCAACTGGGTCGCGAACTCGCGCGCGGTGCCGCCGCAGAACCTCAACAACGCGGACCGCGAGTACTTCGTGTTCCACCGCACGCACGCCGACCGCGGGCCGCACATCGGCATTCCCGTGAAGAGCCGCACCAGCGGCAAGCTGCTGATCCCGGTGTCGCGCCGCATCGACCATGCCGACGGCAGCTTCGCGGGCGTGGCGCTCGCGAGCATCGATGTCGACTTCTTCCTCCGCTTCTACGACAGCCTCGACATCGGCAAGGCCGGCGCCGCGGCGCTGATCCTCGACAGCGGCACGATGATGGTCCGGCGGCCCTACGGCCCCGAGATGGTGGGGCGCGACATGCGCGACTCGGAACTGTTCCGCGCCTACAAGGCCAACGGCCCGGTCGGCACCGCCTACATCAAGTCGGCGCAGGACGGGGTGCTGCGGCTCAACAGCTTCCGGCGCCTCGACAACTACCCGCTGTTCGTGGGCGCGGCGCTGTCCAAGGACGAGATCCTCGCCGGCTGGTGGAAGGACACCTTCTGGCATTCGGGCGGCGTGCTGGCGCTCAGCGCCGTGGTCGCCTTCGTCGGCCTGGGGCTGGTGCGCCAGATCGAGCGGCGTACGCGCACCGAGGCCGAGCTGCTGCGCGCGCGCGACGCGCTCGAGGCGCTCAACAAGACGCTCAACACGCTGGCGATGGAGGACGGCCTGACCGGCCTGGCGAACCGGCGCCAGTTCGACGTCACGCTCGACACCGAGTTCGGCCGCGCGGTGCGCAATGCCAGCACGCTGGCGCTGATCCTGCTCGATGTCGACCGCTTCAAGGAATACAACGACATCTACGGCCACACGGCCGGCGACGAATGCCTGCAGAAGATCTGCCGCACCATCGCCAACGTGGCGGCGCGCCGGCCCGGCGACCTCGCGGCCCGCTACGGTGGCGAGGAGCTCGCGGTGCTGCTGCCGGGCACCGACGTCGAGGCGGCCGCGCTGCTGGCCGAGCGCATCCGCGCCGCGGTGCGCGCGCTCGAGATCGAGCATGCCGGTACTGCCGACGGCTTCGTCACCCTGAGCGCGGGCGTCGACGCGCTGCGGCCCGAGGCCGGCAGCGTGCAGCCCAAGGAGCTGGTGCGCGGCGCCGACAAGGCGCTGTACGTGGCCAAGTCGGGCGGGCGCAACCGGGTGTGCACGAACGCGGAGCCGAAGGCCTAGCGCGAAAACGTCGTCATGCGTCAGCCTGCGCACGCAGCCAGGCGGCGCCTTGCGCATGGAGACGCTCCAGCGATGCGCTGCCCGGTGTGGGCAGGTCCGGTGTGATGCTTGCTCCATTCGCGGCCTGCAGATAGGCCAGGTGGCGATAGCCTTCCGGATGCGCCGCGAGCTGCCGCGGGTCCAGCATGATCGTGCGTGCGGGATCCAGCACGTCGAGCCGGTCCTTCTCGTAGATGGGCACGCGGTGCAGGATGCGCCACTGCCCCTGGTGCCGGACGAATTGATCGTGGAAGCGCCCGTGGCAGGTCGCGTCGACCTCGATGCCATCCAGCCGCGCGCGCACCATGAGGATCATGCGGGTCTCCACCAGCGCCCGGTCGCCGTCGATCTCGATGCTCGCGGCGCCGATGAAATGCTGTGCGCGCGAGCCGCTCGCCGCCGCGGCGATGGAGCGCTCGACGAATTCGGTGGCGCTGCCCGCGAACCACGTCGTCCGCATCGTCGCGCCGGGCGCGAAGCAGGCGCGCAGCCGATCCCAGCGGCCGGTGTCCCGTGCCAGCCCCCAGTCCTGCACGACCTGGACCATGGCGGCACGGTCGAGCAAGTTTGACAGCTGCGGGTCGATGTAACTCGGTGAGCGGCCTTGGCCCATGGGGGTCTCGGGGTTCTGGGGTTGCTTCAAGGATAGGACTCCAGGGTGATCGCGAAAGATGAGTGGCTGCGTCCGGAACTGTAGAAGTGCATCGCAGCAAGCGGGAGATGACAGAAATGCGCGAATGCTGCGCGATTCGCATCGCCTGCCTGGCGCACCGCTCGGCGATGCTGCCGTGGCATCGGGGCGCTGTTTTTTTCATCTGTTCCCGGGCGGTCAGTATTCCTAGGATCGCTGAAGCGGGAGGGCGTGGATGTCGCGTCAACGTCCTTGATCGCTGGTCTCATCCTGAGGAGAGTCGTTTGAGTTTTACTGTCGAAATACGTCCGAGCGGGCGTACGTTCCAAGCCCAGGCTGGCGAATCGATCCTCGGCGCAGCCATCCGGGCCGGCGTCAATCTGCCGTACAGCTGCCGCGTCGGCATCTGCTCGTCCTGTAAATCGCGTGTGGCGAGCGGGACGATCGACCATGGATCGATCACCGAGGCCCACCTGCCCACGCCAGAACGCCAGAGCGGATTCACGCTCCCATGCCTCGCGAGGGCCGCGTCTGACCTCGTCATCGAGGCGTGCGAAGTCGAAGGCCTTCTCTCCGCGGAGCCGCGAAGCTATCCCGCGCGAGTGGTGGGCATGAGGCGCGTGGGGCCCGATGTGATGATCGTGACGCTGCGCATGCCGATGAATGAGGTCTTGCCATTCCGGGCCGGCCAGTACGTGCAACTGCAGCTTCCAGATGGCTGCACTCGCAGCTATTCCATCGCAAACAGGCCGGACGCGCACGAGATGCCGCATCTGGAATTCCATATTCGCCATGTGCCGGGCGGCAGTTTCACGGACCGTCTCTTTCGTGGCGGCATCAAGCTGCGCGACATGGTGCGTCTGGAAGCGCCCTGGGGCACCTTCTTCCTGCGCGACGCCAACCGACCCGCGATCCTGTTGGCCAGTGGAACGGGCTTCGCTCCGATCAAGGCCATCGTCGAGGATGCCATTCACCGGGGGGACCAAAGACCCCTGCATATCTACTGGGGGGGGCGCCAGCGTGCCGACCTCTATGGCGACGAGATGGCGCGCAGGTGGGCGCGGGACTGCGGCCATATCCACTACACACCCGTGCTTTCGGCATCTTCGGATGGCGACTGGCCGGGCCGCACCGGCCAGGTCCACAGGGCCGTGATGGAGGACTGGCTCGACCTGTCCGGTGCCGAGGTGTACGCATGCGGTGCGCCGGCCATGGTGGCCGCGGCCCGGCGCGATTTTTCCAACCACTGCGGTCTCTCGGCCAGCGACTTCCATGCGGATGCCTTTCTCTCTTCGATCGAGAAGGCCTCTTTCGAAATCCAACAGTGACCTTCCACTCTCATCACACCAACCCTATGCAGATTCCACAACCCGCCAGCGTCCCCCCTCCGAACGAGCGCGCCGTGATCCAGCCCTATGTGATGTCCCACGGGACGCTGGAAGTCGCCGACTTGGCCGTATCACGCCGCTTCTATGAAGACTTTCTGGGGCTGGAGTGCGTGCGTCATGCCCGGTCAGCCATGGCGGTGCGCTGCGGCCTGCGCTTTCACGTGATCTGCGTGCAGGTGGGCGAGCGTCTCAACCCCATGGGGCTGCTTAACCACTGGGGTCTGGACGTCGGTAGCCGGGAGAGCGTCGACGCGGCCTATACAGCCACATTGGCGATGAAGGATGCCTACGGAATCCGGGCAGTGACCGAACGCCAGAGCCAGCATGGCGTGTATGCGTTCTATCTGCAGGACATCGACCACAACTGGTGGGAGATCCAACACTACGAAGGCTTTCAGCACGACGACATCTTCGATTTCGGAGATCGCTTTCCGGAGTAGATGCCGAAAGGACGCCGATGGCGCGAGGATCCCCCGGGGTATCGATTCAGTCTGGGGTGATGTTGGCCGCCTTGACCACCTTCTTCCACCGAGCCAGGTCGCCTTGCATCAGGCTCTGGAGTTGCTGCGGCGTTCCGGTTCTCACCTGCAATCCCTGCCGCGAGAGTTCGGAGCGAACCTCGTCGGTATTCATTACCGCCACGAAGTCGGCATTCAGGCGCGCCACCAGCGCGGGCGGTGTACGTGCGGGTGCCAGAACCGCATACCAGGCGTCAATGGCGTCCACGTCGCCGAAGCCCTGTTCGCGAAATGTTGGCACCCCTGGCGCCTGGCTGCTGCGTTGTTCACCGGTCACTGCCAGCAACCGCATCCTGCCGGCCTGTACCTGTGTGCGTACCGAGGGCAACGAAGCGAACATCAGGTCAACGTGGCCGCCCATCAGGTCTGTGAGCGCGCCCGCGATTCCTTTGTAGGGCACGTGCGAAAACGAAACGCCCTGCGAGGACTTCAGCAGTTCCATTGCCAGGTGGTGCGGTGTGCCGCTGCCGGGCGTGGCGTAGTTCAGACGGCCAGGATGGGCCTTGCCATGAGCAATCAACGACTTCATGTCCGTCACCGGCAGGGCCGGGTTGGTCACGAGGGCCAGCCTGGCATCGGCGAGCTTGCCGATCGGTGCGAAGTCGCGCAGGGCATCGTAAGGAAGATTCCTGTAGACCGCTGGCGTGATGGTGTGGGTGTTGATCGTCATCAGCAGGGTGTGGCCATCGCCGTCGGCCTTGGCTGCGTAGGCCGTGCCGAGATTGCCGCTGGCGCCCGGGCGGTTGTCTACCACCACGGGCTGGCTCCAGCGCGTAGCGAGCCGTGGGCCGACGATGCGCGCGATAGTGTCGCTGCCGCTACCGGACGTGAAAGGCACTACCAGCGTGACGGGTCGCGACGGAAAGGACGGTGCATCCGCGGCGAGCGTGGGTGACGTCGCGCCGAGCATGCAGGCCAATGCCAGAGCGACATGGCTCTCGGGATTCACACCGCGCCCTTCGGCGTCGCCGGTGGCAACTTCAACAGCCGCTCGGCATTGCGGTACGCGACCTTCTCGCGATCGCTTTCGGCGATCGGAAGATGCGAGAACCAGCGCACCGCTTCCATATTCGATTCGAAGGGATAGTCGACCGAGAACAGGATGTTGTCCCATCCCATCACGCTGGCCGTGCACATGAGTTCCGGTGTGGAGAACACCCCTGAGGTGGTCACGCTGAAATGGTCGATGAAGGTGGCGCGCACCGATTTCTTCAGGTGCGGCGACTTCGGCGTGAGCCGTCCGTCGGCACGCCAGAGCGCAAAGGGCAGCAGTTCGCCCATGTGCCCGATGATCATGCGCAGGCCCGGAAAGCGGTCGAACACGCCCGACAGGATCAGCCTCAGCACGTGCGTGGCGGTTTCCACCGCATAACCCCACGAGGCGAAGCCCAATTGCGGATAGTCCTTGTAGTAAGCGTCGAACACTTGCGGGTGCGGGTTGGACGGGTGCAGATAGATGGGAACGTCGAGCGCTTCGGCCGCTTCGAAGATGGGCCAGAAGCGTTGCTCGTCCAGGTAGGCGCCGCGAGCGTGGCCGTTGATCATCGCGCCCTTGAATTGCATGCGCTGCACCGTGCGTTCGAGTTCGGCCGCTGCCGCTTGTGGCGCGCCGGTGGCCAGCGTGGCGAAAGCCGCAAGCCGCGTGGGATGGCGCGCGACCGCTTCGGCGAGATGGTCGTTGGCCGCTTGGGCCAGCGACGCGGCCTGCGCGCCGTTCTCGATCTCCTGCGCGCCAGGCTTGGTGTGCGATAGCACCTGCACGTCGATGCCTGCGCGGTCCATTTCCGCGATGCGCATGTCGCCCAAGTCGTGCAGCCCGGGCACGCGTGACGGCGACTGCAGGGCGCGGTCGGTGTCGTCGTAGGTCTCCAGCAGCCCATCGAACAGGAAATGCTCCTCGAGCGCGATGAGCCGTACGGGCGGCGGGGTGTAGATCTGAGTGAGCTGCGGGGTTCCGGATGGAGCGGTGCTCATGGGGTCTCCTTGTCGCGCCTCGGGTGCGCATTGGGTGGTCGTTCGAAGCCGCGGTGAGCGGCTGCTCGGGGTGGGTGATCAAGTCCTTGGGCGCGCATCGTAGGAAGGCGCCGCCGCCCGAAAAAGATGCTGGAAATGCGGCAACGATGCTGGAAGCGCATCGCTTGAAACCTGGCGGGTTCAGAACAGGTGTCGCATGCCGATCTGAAAGCCTCGGACATCCTGGCCGGCGATGGGAAAGCCGCTTGCGCCGATGTCCTGGCGAGCGGGCAGGAACACGATCCTCGAGCCGTCGTTCCAGATCTTGGAGACATTCGTATAGAGCAAGGTCCGCTTCGACAGGAAGTGGGAATAACCGAGCGTGAGCTGCGTCGCTCGCGTGGTGGCGGTGATGTTGTTCCTGCTGTAGCCCATGCGGACCTCGCCGGTGGCAACGGGCGCCACGGCACCGACCATCCAGCCGTCGATGTCCGTGAGCCGTTGCGCATGGTTCGTCTGGTAGTAGGCCATGATGCGGACCACCTTGAAGTCGTAGGAGGCGCCGAGCACCGTCGTGCGCGACCACAGGCTCGGTTGTGTCGCCGGCAATCCGACCGACGCGGCGGAAACCTTCAGGGCGTCGTGGGTCATTCCAAGCCACCATGGGCCCGCCTCGTATTCCAGGCCGAGGCTGCGCGTCTTGCTCAGGGCAGCACCTTCGGAAAGACCCAGCATGGCCCGCAGCATGAAGCCGCGCCATCTCGGGCTGGTGTACGCAGCCGAGTTGTTCTGAACCACCTGGTAGCCGCGCGGCCCACCCTGGAACAGGGCCACGACGTTGCCGAGTTGCGCGCGCTCGAAGGGACTGACCTTGAACGTGAGCCTGACATGCGGTGTGAGGTGGGACCCCAGGGTGAGCGTGCCGAACCTGTCGCTCTGCAGGCCCGCATAGCTGTCGCGATTGAAGTAGAACTCCTTGTTGCCCTGTGCCCCGGAGTCCACCTGGAATTGGCTTTCCATCTTGAAGAGGGCGCGAAGGCCCGCGCCGAGATCCTCGGTGCCTCGCATGCCCCAGTGGGACGAGTCGCTGGAAACGGTGCGCACGCTGGCCCGGTTCGGGCCGGAGAAGTGCAGCGAGTTGATGGAAGCGTCGAGGCGTCCATAGAGCGTGACGCTGGATTGCGCGAAGGCGGCCGATGTGCTGAGCGCGCATGCGGCGATCGCGCGCCTCCTGAGTTTTTTCATGAAGTCTCCCGAATTCGAGTCATGGGGTTTGCGGCGTGGCGCGGTGACGCCATGCGAACGCCCGTGGAATCTAGGCAGCATGAAATCGAACCAGAAGATGACAACTTCTTCTCAGCGATAGCACGGCCGCATCGCATGCGTCGGTTGGCTTCGACGATCCGCGCCGATGCGCACAGCGGCGATGCGAATCCGTTATCGCAGTCGGATGTTTTTCATCTTCTGCGGGTTCGGCTCGATTCCTAAGATCTGGAGACCGGACGTGGGCTGCTTGCGGCCCGGCGGACGGAGGACACGGCCCACATCGATGCCTTCGATGGCATCAACGATACGGAGACAGACAGTGACCCATGCGATGCGATGGCGCCGGGGATTTCCCCGGCACGGTTTCTTGACCCTGATGGCGGCCACGGTGCTGGTGGCTCTCGCGGTGCCCGCGCCTGCATTCGCGCAGGATGCTTCGAAGCGGCCGGTGCGGGTCGTTTCCGCGTTCCCCGCCGGAACCGGTCCGGACGTCGCCATGCGGCTTCTGGGCGAGCAGGTCGCCAAGCAGGGCGGCAGGCATTTCGTGATCGAGGCGATCCCCGGTGGCAACGGCGTGATCGCCGTGTCGGCGCTCAAACGCGCACCTGCCGATGGCAACACCTTGCTGCTGGTCAGCAATGCCCACCTCAGCATCGTTCCCGCACTGATGCCGAACGCGCCGTACAGCGTACAGCGCGACATGGTGCCGGTGGCGACGCTGTACAGCGCGCCGTTCTTCCTGGCGGTGAGCGCGAACAGCGGCTTCCGCAATCTGCAGGAGCTGCTCGCCAAGGCAAAGGCCGAGGAGCGCGGCGTCAGCTACAGCATTGCGTACTTCGGCGCGGCCCAGCACCTGGGCATCGAGGTGCTTGGCAATCTGGTCGGCGCAAGGATGCTCCCGGTTTCATACAAGGACGGGGGGCTCACATCGGTGGCCAAGGGGGAGGTCGACTTCAACATGACGGTCCTCAATTCGGTGCAGCCGTTCGTCGAAGCCGGCAAGGTGAGGGTCCTGGCGGTGTCGTCGCTCCAGCGTTCCGAACTGATGCCCGATGTGCCGACCGTGCAGGAGGCGGGAGGCCCCAAGGGATATCAGGCGGAAACCTTCGTCGGCCTGATGGCGCCGCGCGGCACGCCGGCCTCGGTGATCCAGGAGGCCAACGATCAGATCGCGCGCGCGTTGCGCTCGCCCGAATTGATCGAACGCTACAAGCGCGCTGGCGTGAGTGTCCTGTCGAGCACGCCCGCACAGATGTTGACGCTGATGCAGGACGACGCCGCGCGGGTCGCCGAGCAGGTGCGGCGCACCGGCATCAAAGTCGAATGAATCCGTCCGTTACTTCTTTATTTTTCTTCACATGCACACCAATCCATCGTTCAAGCTTCTGACGTACTCGCTCGGAGATAGCCGGCCGCCGCGCGCGGGCCTTCTGGTCGGCGAGGATGTTTTTGACGCGGCCCCCATTCTTGGCGACGGGACTTCCCATGGCGGCGTCGACGTGTTGGCGCTGCTGGAGGACTGGGCCGTTTCCCTGGCCGCCATTGCCCGCTACCTGAAGAGCGGCCCGGAGCCCACGGCCGCGTTGGGCGACGTGGTGTTGCATGCGCCGCTGCTGTATCCCGGCACCGTCTACTGTGCCGGCGCAAACTACCGTGACCACATGCAGGAAATGGCGCGAGCCGCCGGCAGACCGAGTGCCGTCGATCCCAAGGCGGCTGGCAATCCTCCATGGCACTTCGTGCGACCTTCGCGTGGCTGCGTGGTGGGACAGGGTGCCACCGTCGTCGCGCCGCCGGGATGCGCAAAACTGGACTGGGAGGCCGAACTCGGCGTGGTCATCGGACGCAAGGCGAGACACGTGCGCGTGGACGACGCGTTGAGCTTCGTGGCGGGCTACCTTCCGGCCAATGACCTTTCCGCGCGCGACCTGTTCCGGCGCCCGAACGCCGAAGCCGGGACGCCCATGCATTTCGACTGGATGGGGCAGAAGGGGTTCGAGGGCGCCTGTCCCATCGGCCCCTGGATCACCCCCGCAGCCGAGGTCCCCGATCCGCAGAACCTGGCCTTGCGGCTGTGCGTCAATGGCGAGATCAAGCAGCAGTCCAACACCTCGGAGATGATCTACTCGGTCGCCGAGCAGATCGCCCATCTTTCGAAGCTCGTGACCCTGTATCCCGGAGACCTGCTCTTGACAGGAACACCGGCCGGTGTGGGTGCAGGACGCGGCGAATTCCTCGCGCCGGGCGACACGATGACGCTGGAGGTCGGCACCTTGGGAACCCTGGTGACGCACGTGCGCGGCTGACACAGGGCGTGTTGCGGGCATTCGCAAACGCGCACCGTCGCGATCCCGCTTGCTCGCCCCTGACGATGGCCAGGCCTAGCCATCGAAACGGCATTGGCGGGAAACGCGTCAGCGCGCGAGCGGCTGCACATGCAGCGCCGCGCGCCGCACCATGTCGCAGAAGTACTGCGCGGCCGGAGTCAGCGGCAGACCGGCGCGATGCACGAGGCAGATCGGTGCAGCGGCCAGGGGATCCACCACGTCGATGGTCTGAAGAAAGCCGCGGAACAGCGGTGTCTGCGCCCATTGCACCGGCAGCATCGCCAGCAGATCGGTATGGGCCACGACGAAGAAGAACGTGAGAGCCGAATGTCCCTGGATGACCGAACGGGGCTCAGGGAGGCCCTGCTCCCTGAAGATGAGGGTGAGCTCATCCTCGGGGTGGTGCACGCCCGACATCGTGATCCACTCGGCATCCGCGATCTCGCGCAGCGAGCGCGCTCCGGCCAGCGGATGCCCCCGGCGCCCCAGCACGACGCGCTTGTTGTCGAAGAGCTTCTCCACCGCCAGCTCGCTGGTGGGCTTTTCGGGGACCGGCCCGATGTAGAGATCCATCGTGCCGCCGATGAGTTCGAGCTGGACCCGCGGCAGCACGGCGTCGACAACCTCCAGCTTCACCGCGGGAAAGCGTTGCCGGAACGCGGGCAGCGAATCGGCGAGCAGCGCCATGTGCGCGACGCCGGACAGGCACATGCGGATGTGCCCGTGAACAGCACCCTTGAGCTGATCGATCTCCTCCTTGGCCCGAGCGAGTTCGCTGCGCACGGACCGCGCACGCCGCAGAAGGACATCGCCCATCGTGGTCAGCTGCACGCCCTTGGCGCGGCGCTCGAACAAGGTGGCGCCGAGCTCGCGCTCCAGCTCCTGGATGCTGCGCGTCATGGCCGGTTGCGCCAGGCCCAGGTGGCGTGCGGCGGAACGCAAGCTGCCGTGCTCTGCGACTGCGAGGAAGTCTCGAATGGAATTGATCTTCACGTGGGCTTTGCCGGTGATGCGAATTGGCTATCGTTTTGCCGATTTTCTGGAGTTTTGATATCGATCGACCATTGGAGCTATCCCGCATCGGCATGCCGTAACTGCACCGGCGTCTTGCTTTGCAATGCCTCCGATCGCCTTCGACACACAAGGTCGGCCGCTGTGCTTGTTACGGTCGACGTGTTGGTGAGCCTTGCATTTCGTCGAGGTGACTGCCGTATGAGAACTTGCGTATTGCTCGATCCCGCCAGGTGGCGCGCCCTCGCGCGGCGCTCTACGATCGCGCATCCCGCGTGCCGCGATCGCATCGCCATCCGGCGCGCCGCCCAACCCAACAACAGGAAAAGAACAAGCCATGTCATTCGCCGAAGTCGCCTTGCCCGAGCAGCTCGTGCGCGCGCTCGATGCGCAGAGCCGGATGCCGATCACGCGGATCGGCGAGGCGCTGGTCGCGCTGGGCATGATCACCGGCGACCAGCTCGCCGCCGGGTTGCGCCAGCAGCGCCGCGAACCATTGGTGCCGCTGGGCGAGACGCTGGTGCGCATGGGCGCGGTGAGCCGCGGCCAGCTGCAGACCGCGCTGGTGCGCAAGATGGGCTATCCGCTGGTCAACCTGCATGTGTTCCCGCCCGCGGCCGAGGCGTTGCGCAAGGTGGGCCACGCGGTGGCGCGGCGGCTGCAGGTCATGCCGCTGATGCTGCACGAGGGGCGGCTGGTGATCGCGATCGACGATCCCACGAGCCGCTATTCGGTGATCGACGAGGTGCAGTTCGTCGCGCAGATGAAGGTGATCCCGGTCGTGGGCCAGTGCCTGGACCTCGACAGCGTGCTGGCCGCGGCCTACGAGAAGATCGGCGACGTGGCCGACGGCGGTGGCGGCGGCGCGGCCAATCTCGACCCGATGCGTCCGCTCGAATTCGACATGGCCGGCACCAGCGAGCTGCTGCAGACGCTCGAGAAGGAGGGCCCGGCGCCGGCGCCCGCGGAGTCGCCGATCGAGCAGTCGGACAACTCGCTGGTGCGCATGATCAACAGCATGATCCAGGAGGCGCACCGCGACGGCGCCTCGGACATCCACATCGAGAGCTACCCGGGCCAGGAGAAGACGCGCATCCGCTTTCGCCGCGACGGGCTGCTCTACACCTACCTCGAGCTGCCGCCGAGCTACCGCAACGCGATCGTGGCGCGCGTGAAGATCATGTGCGACCTCGACATCAGCGAGAAGCGCAACCCGCAGGACGGCAAGATCAACTTCGCCAAGTACTCGCCGCAGCACAAGATCGAGCTGCGCGTGGCGACCATTCCCACCAACAACGGCCTGGAAGACGTGGTGATGCGGATCCTGGCCTCGGCCAAGCCGCTGCCGATGCAGTCGCTGGGCCTGTCGCCCGACAACCTGCGGCGCCTGACCCACGCGGTGGAGCGGCCCTACGGCATGGTTCTGTGCGTGGGGCCCACGGGCTCGGGCAAGACCACCACGCTGCATTCGGCGCTCATGCACATCAACACGCCCGAGCGCAAGATCTGGACCGCCGAGGACCCGGTGGAGATCACGCAGAACGGGCTGCGCCAGGTGCAGATCAATCCGCGCATCGGCTGGACCTTCGCCAAGGCGCTGCGCGCCTTCGTGCGCGCCGATCCCGACGTGATCATGGTCGGCGAGATCCGCGACGAGGAGACCGCGAAGACCGCGATCGAGGCCTCGCTGACCGGCCACCTGGTGCTGTCGACCCTGCACACCAACAGCGCGCCCGAGACCGTGACGCGCCTGCTCGACATGGGCATGGACCCGTTCAACTTCGCCGACTCGCTGCTCGCGGTGCTGGCGCAGCGGCTGGTGCGGCGCATCTGCGGCCACTGCGTGCGCAGCGCGCCCGCGAGCGAGGAGGCGGTCGAGGAACTGCTGGCCGACTACCTGCACGCCTTCCCGGCCGAGGAGATCCCGGCGCGCCGGCAGGCCACGCTCGATGGCTGGCTGCAGCGCTTCGGCCGCGACGGGCGGCTGCACCTGCACAGCGGCGCGGGCTGCGAGCACTGCGCGAAAACGGGCTTTCGCGGCCGCGTCGGCATCCACGAGCTGATGACGGTCTCGAAGGAGCTGCGCCGGCTGGTGCAGAGCGGGGCGCGCGCCGAGGAGCTGCTGCAGGCGGCGCTGAAGGAAGGCATGCGCACGCTGCGCCAGGATGGCATCGAGAAGGTGCTGGCGGGCCAGACCACGATCGAGGAAGTGCGCGCGACGAGCAACGCCTGAGCGCAAACCTCAATCGAATTGGCCGCTGGCCAGCGCCGCCGCGGCCGCGCGGGTCTCCACGCCGAGCTTCTCGAAGATGTGCTCGAGGTGCTTGTTCACCGTGCGCGGGCTGGTGCCGAGGATCTCGCCGATGTCGCGGTTGGTCTTGCCCTTGGCGAGCCACGACAGCACCTCGGTCTCGCGCGGCGTGAGCGCGGCCTCGGCCAGCCGCGCCGACGAGGCGCCGCCCGGGCCCTCGCGCTGCACCGCGAACAGCAGCATGGTCTCGCCGAGCGCGG
>NZ_JBZAYE010000449.1:0-6132 GCF_058244205.1 Variovorax sp. 20P10.2.4 | reverse complement strand
CATC
Source organism: Variovorax sp. 20P10.2.4 (assembly GCF_058244205.1). Taxonomy (NCBI): domain Bacteria; kingdom Pseudomonadati; phylum Pseudomonadota; class Betaproteobacteria; order Burkholderiales; family Comamonadaceae; genus Variovorax; species Variovorax sp. 20P10.2.4. The sequence continues at coordinate 6,128 of NZ_JBZAYE010000449.1, read as the reverse complement.
ACCTACCCGGGCGGCGTCGCGCCCGAGCTGCTCGCGCTCGGGCTCGAGGAGCTGCTGCGCGAACGGCGCACCGGCGCGGTCGCGCTCTGGGCCTCGTCGTACGGCGCCTGGTGGGCGCAGGCCTTTGCACTGCGTTTTCCTGATCAGGTGGCGGCGCTCTGGCTCGGCAACACCTTCGTCGACGGACGCGACGTGGCGCAGCATCCGCTGTTCGACGCGGGCTGGCTCGCGGCCAGCGACAGCGCCGCCGTGATCGCGCGCTGGGACCAGGCGCTGCGCGCGCGGCCCGACGACCTGCTGCGCGCGGTGCAGCTGCACATGCTGCATGCCGGCCTGCCCGCTTCGGACTTCCACGGACGGCTGCGCCAGGTGGCGGGCGCGGCCGAGCTGCCGGCGCCGCAGGCGATCGCCAACACCGTGGTCTTCGAATGCGAGGACGACGTGATCATCGCGCCCGCGACCCGTGCCCGCGTGCGGGCGCGCTATCCGAAGGCTCGCCATCTCGCGCAGGCGCAGGGCGGCCACTACCCGCACATCGTCGCGACCGACTTGCTGGTCGAGCGCATGCGCGACTGGCTGCAATGACCACACCCATCACACCTGCATCGACCCACGCTGAGGAGTTCCCCATGCCCGTCTCTCGTTCCCGGCGCCTCGCGCTCCAGCGCCTGGGCCTCGCGGCCCTGGCCGCCACCACGGGCCGCGCGGCCTTCGCGCAGGCCGGCTGGCCCACCAAGCCGATCAAGCTCGTCGTGCCGTTCTCGGCCGGCGTGTCGCCCGACGTGGTGGCGCGCATCCTCAGCGAGCCGCTGGGCCAGGCGCTCGGGCAGCCGATCGTCATCGACAACCGCGCCGGCGCGGCCGGCATCATCGGCGCCGAGGTCGCGGCGCGCAGTCCCGGCGATGGCTACACCCTCTTCATGACCGTCAACTCGATCATGGGGATCAATCCCAACGTCTACGCCAAGCTGCCCTACGACACCTTCCGCGACTTCGCGCCCGTGACGCAGGTCGCGCTGGTGCCCTATGTGCTGATCACCGGCCCGACCCAGCCCGACGCCAGCCTGCGCGACCTGCTGGCGCGCGCCAAGGCCAAGCCGGGCTCGGTCGACTACGGCTCGCTGGGCGTGGGCTCGGGCCCGCACGTGGTGATGGAGATGATGAACAACATGGCCGGCGTGCAAATGGTGCACGTGCCCTACAAGGGCAGCCCGCTGGCCGACGTGATGGCCGGCCAGATGCCGATCGCCTTCGAGCCCGCGACCACGGCGATCCCGCTGGTGCGCAGCGGCAAGCTCCGCGCGCTCGCGGTGACGAGCCCCAAGCGCAGCGCGCTGCTGCCCGAGGTGCCGGCCGTGGCGGAACTGCTGCCCGGCTACGACGGCGACGGCTGGCAGGGCTTCTACGTGCCGGCCGCCACGCCCCAACCCATCGTCGCGCGCTACAACCAGGAGCTCGTGAAGATCCTGCGCAACCCCGAGGTGCAGCGCAAGCTCACCGAGCTGGGGCTGGTGCCGGTGGGCAATTCGGTCGAGCAGTTCGGCGCGATCTCGCGCAGCGAATTCGAGAAGTGGGGGCGCATCGCGAAGGCGAATCGGATACGCATCGACGGTTAGCGCAGCCAATCGCGCCATCTTTGTTACTCCCTTTGTCGCGTGCACGAGGGTAATCTGAGCCCTCGTTGAACCCCTCGAGGACTCACCATGACTTCCTGGCCCGATGCACTGCGCACCCACTACCGCTGGATCATCGTGGCCGCGGGCGGCGCTCTCGGCTGCGTGGCGATCGGCGGGCTGTTCTCGCTGCCGGTGTTCCTGCGGCCGATCGCGCAGGACACCGGCTGGTCGAGCACCGGCATCTCCACCGCGATGACGCTCGCCTTCGTGGCGCTGGCGCTCGGCAGCATCGCCTGGGGCGCCCTCAGCGACCGCGTGGGTCCGCGCCTCGTGGTGCTGGTGGGCGCCGTGCTGCTCGCGCTCGGGCTCGCGCTGGCCAGCCTGGCGACGTCGCTGCTCGCTTTCCAGCTGCTGTTCGGCGTGGTCGTCGGCATCGGCGCGGCGGCGATCTTCGCGCCGATGATGGCCTGCGTGACCGGGTGGTTCGACACGCACCGCAGCCTGGCGGTGTCGCTGGTGTCGGCCGGCATGGGCGTGGCGCCGATGACCATGTCGCCGTTGGCCGCATGGCTCGTGCAGACGCACGACTGGCGCAGCGCGCTGCAGCTGATCGCGGCGTTGGCGGCGGTCACCATGATTCCCCTGGCCCTGCTGGTGCGTCGTCCGCCCGCGCTGCGGCAGGCCGCCTCCGCCACCGCACCGGAGGCCTCGCGCGAATCGTCGCTGTCCGTCGCGCAGGCGCTGCGCTCGCCGCCCTTCCTGATCCTGGTGCTGACCAGCTTCCTGAGCTGCGCCACCCACTCGGGACCGATCTTCCACACCGTGAGCTATGCGGTCACCTGCGGCATTCCGCTGATGGCGGCCGTGTCGATCTACAGCATGGAAGGACTCGCGGGCCTGGGCGGGCGCCTCGTGTTCGGGCTGCTGGGCGACCGGTTCGGCGCGGCGCGCGTGCTGGTGCTGGCGCTGCTGGCCCAGGCGATCGTGGTGCTGGGCTACGTGTTCGCGCGGCAGCTGGGCAGCTTCTACACCGTGGCCGCGCTGTTCGGTTTCACCTACGCGGGCGTGATGCCGCTGTTCGCGGTGATCGCGCGCGACAACTTCCCGCTGCGCATGATGGGAACGGTGATCGGGAGCACCACGATGGCCAGCAGCCTCGGCATGGCACTGGGCCCCGTGCTGGGCGGGCTGATCTACGACGCGTACTCGAGCTACACATGGCTGTTCATCGGCGCGTTCTCGCTGGGCATCGGGGCCTTCCTGGCCGCCTTCGCGTTCACGCGGCTGCCGCGGCAACGGCCGATCGCCGCGGCCGCCTGAACGGCGTCAGGCCGGCCTCTCGAACCGCTCCGCTCGCCCGGCGCGCTGCCGGCGCCGCGACACCCACAGATAAACCCCGCTCCCCAACACCACGATCGTGATCAGGTCGAGCGCCGCCCAGATCAGCTTCAGCGGCAGCCCGCCGTAGTCGCCGAAGTGCAGCGGCCGCGACACCTCGAGCGCGCGCAGGTACCAGGGCATGCGCACCACGGCGGTCAGTGCGCCGGTGCGCGCGTCGACCAGCACGGGGCTGAAGAGCCGGCTGGTCAGCGCGGTGTCGCCCTTGGTCCACAGCAGGAAGTGGTAGGGGCTGCCGAAGGGATTGCCCGGGAACACCACGCTGGTGATGCGCATCGTGGGCACGGCCGCCTGCGCCGTGTCGAACGCGGCCTGGGCCGAGGCCAGGTCCTCGAACTTCGGCGGCGGCTTGCCGGCGTACGGTGCGAGCATGGTGCGCACGTCGGTCAGTTGCCAGAGGCCGAACAGCGGCTTCGAGAGCTCGTTGACGAAGCCGGTCGCGCCCACCACCAGCGCCCACACCAGCGTGACGATGCCCAGCAGGTTGTGCAGGTCGAGCCACTTCAGCCGCGGCGAGCGCGTGTCGCGCACGGTGCCGAAGGCCAGCTTGCGCATGTAGGGCGCGTACAGCAGCACGCCCGAGACGGTGGCGACGACGAAGCACAGCCCCACCACGCCGAGGAACAGCTCGCCCGCGAGCCCCGCGAACAGATCGGTGTGCAGCGAGAGCATCACGTCCATGACACCGCGGCTCTGCGCGATCGGCAGCATCTGCTTGAGCTCGCGGCCGGTGTGCAGGTCGTAGCGGATGCGCCGCCGGGTCTCGATGCCGGCCGTGGCCGAGGGCCGCATGAAGACGGTGGCGTAGGGCTTGTCCTCGTCGAACACGACGAAGTCGGTGGTCCAGCCCGGCAGCCGTTCGCGCGCGGTCGCCACGATGCGGTCGATGCTCAGCGCCGGCGTGCCCGCGGGCACGGTGGCGGCGGGCAGGCCGTCGTCGAACCCCTGCTCGATCTCCTCCGAGAAGATCAGCGGCAGGCCCGTGAGGCAGATCAGCAGCAGGAACAGCGTGCACGCCAGGCTGGTCCACTTGTGGATGGCACTCCAGCGTTGCAGGGCCGTGCGGTGGCCGTCGCTCGCGTTCATGGCCCGGTGCCTACCAGTTGTACTTGAGCGTGGCGTAGACCGCGCGGCCCAGGCCGTAGCGGCAGCCGATGGCCGAGCAGATCGAGATGTACTCCTTGTCGAACAGGTTCGAGACGTTGAGCGCGGCCTTCAGCCCGCGCAGCGAGGGGTCGAGCACGCCGAAGTCGTAGCGGATCGCCGCGTCGAACACGGTGGCGCCCGGAATGAGCTGCGTGTTGGCATTGGAGGTGTAGGCCGAGCCGATGCGCCGCACGCCGCCGCCGATGCTCAGGCCCTTGAACGCCTCGCCGCGAAAGGCGTAGTCGGTCCACAGCGAAGCCTGCTCGGCCGGCGTGCCGGCCAGGCGGTTGCCGAGCGTCGAGGTGGTGGTGGTCTTGCTGATCTCGTTGTCGAGATGGCTGTAGGAAGCGCGCAGCTTGAGCTGCTCGCCCAGGTTGGCGACGGCCGAGAGCTCGATGCCGCGCGAGCGCACCTCGCCGGTCTGCACCGTGAAGTTGGCATGCAGCGGATCGGGCGTGCCGACGTTGCTCTGCCTCAGGTCGTAGGCCGCGGCGGTGAACAGCATGTCGGTGTTCGACGGCTGGTACTTGAGGCCGATCTCGGTCTGCTTGCCCTTGGTCGGCAGGAAGGCGTTGCCGTCGAAGCCGGTGCCGGCCTGCGGCTGGAACGAGGTGGCGTAGCTGACATAGGGCGCGACGCCGTTGTCGAACAGGTAGAGCAGGCCGGCGCGGCCGGTGAAGGCATCGTCGCGCTGGCGCGTGACGCTGCTCGCCACGTAGTTGTCGGTGTCGGTGCGCGCCCAGTCCTTGCGCACGCCGAGCTGCAGCCGCAACCGGTCCCAGGCGATCTCGTCCTGCGCATACAGGCCGATCTGGCTCTGCTTCTGGTGCGCGTTCTGGAAGATGCCCGGCAGCGCGATGACCTGGTTGTAGTTGGGCGCGAGGATGTCGAGCGTGGGCGCGTTGCCGAAGCGCGTGAGGTTGTCCCAGTCGAGGTGCTGGTAGTCGATGCCGGTCAGCAGCTTGTGCGCGAGCGCGCCGGTGCGAAATCGCCACTCGGCCTGGGTGTCGAGCGTCAGCGTGTCGAGCTGCTCGTTGGCGGTGTAGGCCTGGCGGTTCATCGTGCGGTAGTCCGCCTGCAGCCCGAGGCCCTGCACCGAACGGTAGTCGATGTCGAGGTGGCGGTAGCGCAGGTTCTGGCGCACGGTGAGGTGGTCATCGACCTGGTGCTCGGCGGCCCAGCCCAGCGAGTACTGCGTGCGCGCGAAATGCTCGAACGAGGACTGGCCGGTGTAGAAGCTGCGGTCGATGCGGCCATAGGGATTCGGCAGCAGGGTGCCCTGGTAGGGCAGCAGGTTCCAGAAACCGCCCGAGGGATCGCGCAGGTAGTCGGCCATCAGCGTGACCTTGGTGCGCGCATCGGGCTGCCAGGTCAGCGAGGGCGCGATCGCGATGCGCCGTTCCTTCAGGTCGTTGACCTCGGTCTCGCTGTCGCGCACCACGCCGGCGATGCGCGCCGACAGCGTCTTGTCGGCATTGATCGCGCCGCCGATGTCGAAGGCGCCTTCCTTGAAGGCATTGCTGCCGTACTGCAGCTGCACCTCGCGCACCGTCTCCGGGCTCGCGCGCTTGCTCACGAGGTTGAGCACGCCGCCGGGCGAGGCCTGGCCGTAGAGCACCGACGACGGCCCCTTGAGCACCTCGACGCGCTCGAGCAGGTAGGGCTCGACCTTGGTCACCGACCAGGTGCCGGCGATGGTCTTGAGGCCGTCGAGGTACTGGTCGAGCGCGAAGCCGCGCGAGCTGATGGTGTCGAGCCGGTTGTCGGCATCGTCGCTGATGCTCACGCCGGGCGCGAAGCGCAGGGTGGCGCGCACGGTCTGCGCCTGCTGCGCATCCATTTCCTCGCGCGTGATCACCGCCACCGATTGCGAGGTCTCGAGGATCGGCGTGTCGGTCTTGGTCGCGGTCGCGCTGCGGCGCGCCACGAAGCCGGTGGCCGGGCCCCAGGGCGACTCCTGTTCCGCGC
>NZ_JBZAYE010000448.1:0-6139 GCF_058244205.1 Variovorax sp. 20P10.2.4 | reverse complement strand
CGCGGCCAGCGGCATCGAGCAGCTGCCGCCCATCGCGCGGCTGACGGCGCGCTCGGCAGCGGTGGCGAGCCAGTCGCCGCGGTGCGACAGCGGTGCCAGCAGTGCGATCAGGTCGGCGCGGTCGGCGCGCACCTCGATGCCCAGCGCGCCCTGGCCGGCGGCCGGCAGCATGGTCTCGGGTTCGAAGGCGATGCGGATGCGGTCCTCGAGACCCAGGCGCTTGAGGCCCGCGGCGGCGAGCACGATGGCGTCGTACTGGCCCTCGTCGAGCTTGCGCAGCCGGGTGTCGAGGTTGCCGCGCAGCGGTTCGATGCGCAGGTCGGGCCGGCGCGCGCGCAACAGCATCACGCGGCGCAGGCTCGAGGTGCCGACCACGGCGCCCTGCGGCAGTTCGTCGAGCGAGGCATAGCGCGGCGACACCAGCGCGTCGCGCGGGTCCTCGCGCTCGAGCACGCAGGCCAGCACGAAGCCCTCGGGCAGCTCCATCGGCACGTCCTTGAGCGAATGGACCGCGATGTCGGCGCGCCCTTCCTCGAGCGCGAGCTCGAGCTCCTTCACGAACAGGCCCTTGCCGCCGACCTTGCTCAAGGTGCGGTCGAGGATCTGGTCGCCGCGCGTGGTCATACCCAGCAGGCGGACCGAATGGCCTTTTTCTTGCAACAGCGTTTGCACGTGCTCGGCTTGCCACAAGGCCAGCCGGCTTTCGCGCGTGGCAATCACGATATTGCTCAAAACCGCCCCCGAAAAGTACATGAACAGAAACCGGCGGGATGCTAGCATGTTGCGCCGCAGCAACGGCGGCGACGCTCCATTCCAACAGCACTCCAAGTCTCCAGGAACACCATCGAATGAAAGCCAGCAAGACCCCTGCCGCCCCACCGAAGCGCAGGCAAGCCGAAGACCAGCCGCTGATCGACGACATCCGCCTGCTGGGCCGCATCCTCGGCGACGTGATCCGGGAGCAGGAGGGCAAGGAGAGCTATGAACTGGTGGAGAAGATCCGCACGCTGTCGGTGGCCTTCCGCCGCGATGCCGACCAGGCCGCCGACCGCGCGCTGAAGAACCTGCTCAAGAGCCTGACCGCGGCCGAGACGGTGCGCGTGATCCGCGCCTTCAGCTACTTCAGCCACCTGGCCAACCTGGCCGAAGACCGCCACCTGATCCGCCGCCGCACCGAGGCCGAGCGCGCCGGCGAGAGCGCCGACGGCGACCTGCAGACCGCGCTGGCGCGCATCCGCAAGGCCGGCGTGAAGCCCGACGAGATCGTGGCCACGCTGGCCCACAGCTACCTGTCGCCGGTGCTCACCGCGCACCCGACCGAGGTGCAGCGCAAGAGCATCCTCGACGCCGAGCGCGCCATCGCGCAGCTGCTGACCACGCGCGACGAGATCCGCCTGCGCCAGCAGGCCTATGCCGGCGGCACCGACGCGCTGTCGCCGCTCGAATTCGCCGACAACGAGGCGCAGATCCGCATCCGCGTCACGCAGCTGTGGCAGACGCGCCTGCTGCGCTTCTCCAAGCTCACGGTGGCCGACGAGATCGAGAACGCGCTGAGCTACTACGAAGCCACCTTCCTGCGCGAGATCCCGCGCGTCTATGCCGACCTCGAGAAGGCGCTGGCGCAGGGCGGCCAGACGCCCTCGGTCGCGACCTTCCTGCGCATGGGCCAGTGGATCGGCGGCGACCGCGACGGCAACCCCAACGTGACGGCCGAGACCCTCGAGTACGCGCTGCGCCGGCAGGCCGAACTGGCGCTGCGCCACTACCTCACCGAGGTGCACTACCTGGGCGGCGAGCTCTCGCTGTCGGCGACCTTGATCGACGTGTCGGTCGAGATGCAGGCGCTGGCCGAGCGTTCGCCCGACACCAGCGAGCACCGCAAGGACGAGCCCTACCGCCGCGCGCTGACCGGCGTGTACTCGCGCCTCGCGGCCACGCTGCGCGAACTCACGGGCGGCGAGGCCGCGCGCCACGCGGTGGCACCGCAGAACCCCTACGCCTCGGCCGAGGAGTTCCTGGCCGACCTGCGCACCATCGACGACTCGCTCGGCGAGAAGCACAGCAGCCTGCTGGCCGCGCCGCGCCTCAAGCCGCTGATCCGCGCGGTCGAGGTGTTCGGCTTCCATCTCGCCACGGTCGACCTGCGCCAGAGCTCCGACAAGCACGAGGCCGTGATCGCCGAGCTGCTGGCCACCGCGCGCATCGAGCCCGCCTATGCCTCGCTGGCCGAGGAGGCCAAGCAGACGCTGCTGCTCAAGCTGCTCGACGACGCGCGCCCGCTGCGCGTGCCCGATGCCGACTACTCGCCGCTCGCCCGCAGCGAGCTCGCGATCTTCGCGGCCGCGCGCGTGGCCCGCGCGCGCTACGGCAACGCGGCGATCCGCCACTACATCATCAGCCACACCGAGACCGTGAGCGACCTGCTCGAGGCGCTGCTGCTGCAGAAGGAGGTGGGCCTGCTGCGCGGCGCGATGGACAAGGACGCCACCTGCGACCTGATCGTGGTGCCGCTGTTCGAGACCATCGAGGACCTGCGCAATGCCGCGCCGATCGTGCGCGCCTTCTATGCGCTGCCGAACATCCAGGCGCTGATCGAGCGCTCGGGCGCCGAGCAGGACGTGATGCTCGGCTACAGCGACAGCAACAAGGACGGCGGCATCTTCACGAGCAACTGGGAGCTCTACCGCGCCGGCATCGCGCTGGTGGCGCTGTTCGACGAACTCAACAAGAAGAAGGCCAACCCCATCCGCCTGCGCATGTTCCATGGCCGTGGCGGCACGGTGGGACGCGGCGGCGGCCCGAGCTACCAGGCGATCCTCGCGCAGCCCCCGGGCACGGTGCGCGGCCAGATCCGCCTGACCGAGCAGGGCGAGGTCATCGGCTCGAAGTACGCCAACCGCGAGATCGGCCGGCGCAACCTCGAGACCCTGGTGGCCGCCACGCTCGAGGCCACGCTGCTGCCGCAGGGCAAGTCGGCGCCCGCCACCTTCCTGTCGGCGGCCGGCGAACTCTCGAGCGCGAGCATGGCCGCCTACCGCAAGCTGGTCTACGAGACCCCGGGCTTCGGCGAGTACTTCTTCAGCGCCACGCCGATCCGCGAGATCGCCGAGCTCAACATCGGCTCGCGCCCCGCCTCGCGCAACCCCAGCCACAAGATCGACGACCTGCGCGCCGTGCCCTGGAGCTTCAGCTGGGGCCAGTGCCGCCTCACCATCCCGGGCTGGTTCGGCTTCGGCGCGGGCGTGGAGCAGTTCCTCGCGGCCGCCGGCAATGCCGCGGGCCGCAAGGAACGCCAGGCGCTGCTGCAGCGCATGTACGCGCAGTGGCCCTTCTTCCGCACGCTGCTGTCGAACATGGACATGGTGCTCGCCAAGAGCGACCTCGCGCTGGCCTCGCGCTATGCCGAACTGGTGAGCGACCGCAAGCTGCGCCAGAAGGTGTTCTCGATGATCGATGCCGAATGGCACCGCACCTCGGACGCGCTCACGCTGATCACCGGCGCCAAGCAGCGGCTCGAGGGCAATGCCGAGATGCAGCGCTCGGTGCGCCACCGCTTCCCCTACATCGACCCGCTGCACCACCTGCAGGTCGAGCTGATGCGGCGCTACCGCGCGGGCGACGGCGGCGAGCGGCTGCAGCGCGGCATCCACATCTCGATCAACGGCGTGGCCGCGGGCCTGCGCAACACCGGCTGAGGCGGCGCGCATGCAAGGCTCCTGTCTCTGCGGCGCCGTGGCCTACGAGGCCGCGAAGCTCGCGGGCCCGATCGGCCACTGCCACTGCCGGACCTGCCGCAAGGCGCATGCGGCCGCCTTCGCGAGCACGGCCCGCGTGGACCGCGCCGACTTCCGCTGGCTGCGCGGCCAGGACGACGCGCTCGCGGCCTTCGAGTCGACGCCCGGCAAGCTGCGCCATTTCTGCCGCCGCTGCGGCAGCCACCTCGTGGCCGAGTGGGTGGCCCAGCCGCAGGTGATCCTGCGCGTGGGCTCGCTCGACGACGATCCCGGCGTGCGGCCCAGCCAGCACATCTGGCGCTCGCACGACGTGCCGTGGATGGCCTGCGGCGAGGACCTCCCCTCGTTCGCCGAGGCCGCGCCGCCCAAGCCCTGAGCGCGCCCTTGCCGTCGATGGACGGCAAGGCGCCGCTCCCGGGCGCCTGCGTGCGGCCGAAAGCACGCAAACCCCTCGATTGTTCGCCCTGGGGAAACTGACAACTGCCGCGCGCCCCCTTTGTCGCGGGCGCCCCGGCGACCACACTGCGAAGCCCTTTGCAACAAGCATCGACCGCCGTGCCGGCCGATGCCCACCGGACTTCCTTCCCATGATGAACGCTCCCAGCGGCGCCCCCTGCATCGACGCGCTGCCGCCCGATTCCGCGAAGACCTCGCGCTCGACCTGGCTCGCGGTCGGCTCGCTCTCGGTCGGTTCCTTCGCCATGGTCTCGACCGAGTTCATGCCGATCGGCCTGCTCACCGACATCGCCAGCACCCTCAACGTCTCGAACGGCACCGCGGGCCTGATGATCACCATGCCCGGCATCCTCGCGGCCTTCGCGGGGCCGGGCCTGATCGTGGCCTCGGGCCGGCTCGACCGCCGCACCCTGCTGATCGGCCTCACCGTGGCGCTGATCGCCTCGAACCTGCTCGCGGCCTTCGCGCCCAACTTCGCCACCATGCTGATCGCGCGGCTGATCCTCGGCCTGTGCGTGGGCGGCTTCTGGACCTTCGCGCCGCCGGCCGCCACGCAACTGGTGCCGCCGGCCCAGCAGGCGCGCGCGATGTCGCTGGTGCTGGCCGGCGTGTCGGCGGCCACCGTGCTCGGCGTGCCGGCCGGTGCCTTCCTCGGCACCACCTTCGGCTGGCGCGCCTCCTTCGCCGCCACCGGCGCGCTGGCCGGGGCCGTGCTGCTGGTGCAGCTGTGGCTGCTGCCGCCACTGCCCTCGGCACGCGCCATCGGCGCGCGCGACCTGCTGATCCCGCTGACGCGGCGCATGGCGCAGGTCGGGCTGCTCGCGGTGCTGTTCTTCATCGCCGGCCACTTCGCCGCCTACACCTACCTCAAGCCGCTGCTGCAGCAGGTCTTCGGCCTCGACCCCAACGGCGTGACCACGCTGCTGCTGGTCTACGGCGCCGTGGGCTTCTTCGGTACCTTCCTCGGCGGCAGCATGGTGGCGCGCAGCGTGCGCGGCACCACCCTGCTGGCCGCGCTGCTGCTGGCCACGGCGCTGATCCTGTCGACGCTGCTCGGCACCGGCATGGTGGCCGGCGCGGTGGTGGTCGTGATCTGGGGCGTGGCCTTCGGCCTGATCCCGGTGGCGCTCACGGGCTGGATGCTCGAGGCCGTGCCCGATGCGCCCGAGGCCGGCCAGGCGCTGCTGGTCAGCGGCTTCCAGGTGGCGATCGCCTCGGGCGCGCTGCTCGGCGGCCGCGTGGTCGACGGCTGGGGCATCTCGAGCACCATGGTGATGAGCGGCGGACTGGTGCTGGTCGCGGCGCTGATCGTGGTCACGCTGGGCCGTACGCGCGGCGCCGCCGTGGCGGCCTGAGCGGCAGCTTCTGCCTCAACGGCCGGGACGCCCGCGTGGCGTGCCCGGCCTTTTGCTTTCGGCCCCGGCCCGCGCGATCGCATCGAGCACCACGCGCAGCCCCTTGCCCACCGGCTTGTCGCGCCGCAGCACGATCGCCAAAGTGCGCGACATGGGCGGCACCAGCCGGCTGATCTTCAACTCGGGATGGGCGCCGCGCCCGCGCATCGCCATGCCGGGCACGATGGCGTAGCCCAGCCCCGCGGCCACCATCTCCTTCATCGCCTCGACGCTGCCGAGCTCCATCACCGGCTGCGGCTGCAGCCCCTCGGCCGCGAACCAGCGGTCGACCAGCCGGCGCGTGTTGGCCGCGGGCTCGAACAGCACCAGCGGCAGCGATGCCAGGTCGGCCGGTCCCACGCGCGCCTTCAGCGGCGCGAGGTCGGCGCGGCCGATGGCCACGAACTCGTCGTCGAGCACCGGCGTCACCTCGAGCGAACGCCCCGCGGCCGGCAAGGTGACGAGCGCGAGGTCGATGCTGTTCTCCTCCACCTTGCGCACGCAGTCGTCGGTGTTGCCGGTGCTTACCACCACGCTGAGCGCCCGGTACTGCTC
>NZ_JBZAYE010000447.1:0-6140 GCF_058244205.1 Variovorax sp. 20P10.2.4 | reverse complement strand
GGCCTACAGCGAGAGCGACACCCCGCAGCTCGGCCCCCAGCAGTCGCCGGCCGCGCGCGCCGCCACGCTGTCGGTCGGCGTGCTGTGCGGCTGAGCCGGCACCGATTTCCAGAACTTTCCCGAAAGAACGCATGTTTCCCTTGCACCGTCATTCCGCCGCCGCGCCGCGGCCCTGGGCCAGCCTGTTCCGCGCGCTCGGCCTCGCCGGCCTGGGCCTGGCCGCCGTGCACATGCCCGTGCAGGCCCAGCCCGCGCCCTCGGCGCGCGCACCGGTGCCGCAGCACTGGATCAGCTATGCCGAGCTGGCCGGCAACCAGTTCCAGGGCCGCCTCAGCGACCCGGCCGACGAGACCGTGCAGCGCCTGCATGCCTGGATGCAGCAGCGCCTGCTCGAGGAGGGCCGCACCCTGCCGCCCCCGCCGCTGATCGTGCGCGTATGGGTCGCACCCGACGGCCGGCCCGAGCGCGTGGCCTTCGATTCGCTGGGCAACGCGCAGGCCGATGCCGACCTGCGCCAGCTGCTGACCGCCCAGCCGCTGTCGGAACCGCCGCCGCGGGACATGCGGCAGCCGATGGTGTTGCAGCTGACGTTGAAGGTGCTGACGGCGAGTTGAGCGGCGCAATCGCCCGGACCTACTTGCGCGCGCCGGCCGATGCCTTCACGGCCTCCGCCGCCTCGATCGCCGCGCTCACATCGCCCACGGTCGCGGGATCGCCGTCCTTGCCGACCAGCTCCTTGAGCGCCGCCAGGTGCGCCACGCCCAGCGCCTCGTCCGCGCCGGCTGGCAGATCGGGCACGACGCCCGTGCCTTCCCAGTTGGTGCGCGTGATCGGGTTGATCGAGCGCGCGAAGGGGATCGTGACCTCGAAGTGATCGTTCAACCGATGGTTCCTGGAGGGATGGGCGCCGCCCTTGGTGCGCTCGCCGACGATGCGGGCGCGCTTCAGCGCCTGCAGGTTGTAGGCGAACTCCTCGCCGCCCGAGAAGGTCTGGCTGCTGGTCAGCACATAGACCGGCCGGTTCAGGTAGCGCGGGCCGCGCAGCCTGGCGCGGGTCCAGTGCGACTCCACGCGGCGGCCTTCGCGATGCAGCACGTCGTTGAGGTGCACCTTGCCTTCGAGCAGATGGCTGCTGACCTGGGCCACGCCCGCAGGCCAGCCGCCGCCGTTCTGGCGCAGGTCGACGATCAGGGCATCGGTGTGGCCGAGGAAATCGAAGACGGCCGCGGCGGTCTTCGCCACGGCCTCGGGCTTGTCGAAACAGCGCAGGTCGATGTAGCCAACGTTGCCGGCCATGCGCTCGGCCTTGTAGAAACAGTGGTTATGGCGCACGTACTGCCGCGCCAGCTGCGCTTGCGCCGCCGCGACGGCCTTCGGATCGGCCGGCTTCGGCAGCGGCTCGCGGCTGAAGCCCACGAGCAGGTGCCGGTCCTGGTTCACCGATTGCAGATCCTGCTCGAGCTGCGCGCGCAGCGCGTCGGCCGTCTCGATACCCGCATAGGCCCCGTCGCGCAGCCGCGCGCGCAGGTGGGCCGCGATGGCATCGGCTTGCGTTGGCAGCACGTAGTGGGCCTGCACCAACTCGGCAGTGCGGGCCACGAGGCGGTCGCGCTCGGCGGGCGCGATGGGGACGGTGTCGGGAGACTGCGCGGTGGCCGATGCGGCCAGCGCGCTCAGCGCAAGGGCGAGGAGGGCGGAGGGAAGAAAGCGGCGCATGGCCGCGATGCTAAGGCCGCGGAAAAAGGCCTCAGCCCGCGGCCGCGAGGATGTCCTCGAGCGCGCCGATGTCGATCGGCTTCTGCAGATGGTGGTCGAACAGCTTGCGCCCGTCGGGGCCGCCCGCGGCGCCGGCATCGGCGGCCGAGAAGCCCGAGATCGCGATCAGCAGCTTCGGGGCGCCCTGCGCCTCGGTCTCGCGCAGCCGGCGCGCGACCTGGGTGCCGGGGATGTCGGGCAGCGTGAGGTCGATCAGCGCGGCATCGAAGCGTTCGGCGGCGGCGGCGTCCAGCGCCTGCTGGCCGGTGTAGGTGCAGCGGGCGGTGTGGTCCTGCAGGGTCAGCAGTTCCTGCAGCAGGTCGGCTGCGGCTTCGTTGTCGTCGACGATCAGCACGTTCACGGCGGTCGGTCCTTGGTGGCCTTTGCGGCCTTTGGTTTTCTGAAAATGTCCGGAATGGAACATTGTCCCGGCACCGCGCCGCGCGTGGGGTAGGAGCAAGCCTACGGTTGTGCCGATCCTCGCGGCGCGGCCAGCGGCAGCTCGACGCTGAAGGTCGATCCCTCGCCCGGCGCGCTCTCGACGCCGATGCGCCCGCCGTGCAGGTCGACGATCTGGCGCGTGATGTACAGGCCCAGGCCGAGCCCGGCCGCGTGCTTCCGGCTGTGCTCGGTGCGCTCGAACTGCTCGAAGATGCGCGCCTGGTCCTCGGCCGCGATGCCGATGCCGCGGTCGCGCACGCTGACGCGCGCGAAGCCGTCCTCGCCGGCGCCGACCTGCGCCACCACCATCTCGACCGGCCGGCCGCCGCCGTAGCGCAGCGCATTGGTCAGCAGGTTGGTCAGCACCTGCTCGATGCGGAACTCGTCCCACACGCCCGGCAGCTCGGCCGGCGCCTGCAGCGAGATCTCGGAGCCGGCGGCCTCGGCCTGCTGGCGCAGGTTCTCGACCACGGCGCGCGCGAGCTGCGCGAGGTCGGTCGGCTTGGGCTGGATCGAGAGCGCGTCCTTGCGCATGCGCGTGACGTCGAGCATGTCGTCGATCAGCCGCACCATGTTGCGGATCTGCCGCTGGTCGCGCTCGATCATCGCGGGCAGGCGGTCGGCCGTGAAGGCCGCGAGGTTGCCCTTGGACACGTGCAGCTGGCGCAGCTGGGCCTCGAGGTAGAGGGTGTTGAGCGGCGTGCGCAACTCGTGCGAGACCATCGACATGAAGTCGTCGCGCATGCGCACCGCGCGCTCGAGCTCGCGCTGCGTGACCTGCAGCTGCACCACCAGCTCCTCCTGCTTGCGGTGCGCGTGGGCCAGCAGTTCCATCTCGTGGCGCAGCGCCTTGCGGTGGCGGTGCAGGTCGACGAACACGTTGACCTTGCTGATCACGGCATGCGGGTCGAGCGGCTTGTGCAGGAAGTCGACGGCACCGCTCTCGTAGCCCTGGAAGGCGTAGTTGCGCTCGCGCCCGGCGGCGCTCACGAAGATCAGCGGGATGTGCCGAGTGCGCTCGGTGCCGCGCATCATCTCGGCCAGCTCGAAGCCGTTCATGCCGGGCATCTGCACGTCGACGATGGCGAGCGCGAACTCGTGCTCGAGCAGCAGCGTCAGCGCCTCCTCGGCCGACTGGGCACGGAACACGGGCCGCCCGGGCGCGCGGATCAGCGCCTCGAGCGCCACCAGGTTCTCGGGCAGGTCGTCGACGATCAGCAGCTTGCTTTCGACGTCAATTTCCATGAGCGGTCTCCAGGTGCATCAGCAGGGTGTGGAGATCGCGCAGCGGCAGCACGAAGTCGGGCGAATGGCGCGCTATGGCGGCGTTGGGCATGACGGAAACCAGGGCTTCTTGGGGGTCCTGCACGGCGGTCAGCCCGCCGGCACGGTGAATGCGGTCCATGCCCTCGGCGCCATCGTCGTTGGCACCGGTGAGCAACACGCCGGCGAGGCCGGCGCCGTAGACGTCGGCCGCGGAGGCCATCAGCACGTCGATCGAGGGGCGCGAGAACAGCACGGGCGGCTCGCAGCTCAACGAGAAACAGCGATCGCGTTCGATCGACAGGTGGTAGCCGGGCGGCGCGAAATAGAGCGTGCCGGGAACCAGCGGCATCTTGTCGGCCGCCTCGCGCACCGGCATCGCGACGCGCTCGCCGAACACCTCGGCCAGCCGGCTGTCGTGCCCCTCGGGCAGGTGCAGCACCACCACCTTGGGGATGCGGCTGACCAGGGGCAGGCCGATCAGCAGGGCGAGCAGCGCGTCGATGCCGCCCGCGGAGGCGCCGATGACCACCGCCTCGACGCGGCGGCGCAGGTGGGAGGGCAGCGCCTGTCTCACGTGGCCTTCCTGTAGATGCGCTCGGGGCGCGCCAGCGGCTCGAAGCGCTCGGCGTAGGCCGAGAAGTCGATGCTCTCCTTGGCGCCCAGGCCGAGGAAGCCGCGGTGGCTCAGCGACTCGTGGAACAGGCCGAGCGCGCGGTCCTGCAGCTCGCGGTTGAAGTAGATCAGCACGTTGCGGCAGGACACGAGCTGGGTCTCGGCGAACACGCTGTCGGTGGCCAGGCTGTGGTCCGCAAAGATGGTGTCGGCGCACAGCGAGGGGTCGAAGCGCGCGGCGTCGTAGGCCGCGGTGTAGTAGTCGGAGAACGCGCGCAGCCCGCCCGCGCGCTGGTAGTTGGCGGTGTAGCCGCGGATCGCCTCGAGCGGAAAGATGCCCTGGCGCGCCTTCTCGAGCGAGGCCGGGTTGATGTCGGTGGCATAGATCTGCGTGCGCTCGAGCAGGCCTTCCTCGCGCAGCAGGATGGCGAGCGAGAACACCTCCTCGCCGGTGCTGCAGCCCGCCACCCAGACCTTGACCGACGAATAGGTGTGCAGCAGCGGCACCACGTGCCGGCGCAGGCCAAGGAAATAGGCCGGGTCGCGGAACATCTCGCTGACCGGGACGGTGAGGAACTGCAGCAGGCGCCCGAACAGCGCGGCGTCGCGCAGCACCCGGTCCTGCAGCGCCGAGATCGAGGGCAGGCCGAGCTGCGTGAGCGCATGCAGCACGCGGCGCTTCTGCGAGGCCAGCGTGTAGTCGCGGAAATCGTAGCTGTACTTGAGGTAGATCGCCTCCATCAGCAGGCGCAGCTCGATCTCGGTGTCGCTCAGCGGCTGCGGCGGCGCGGCGATCGCGCCCGGTACGGCGGGCGAGGCGGGCAGGACCGGGCGGCCGGTCGACGGCCGTTCGGGCGGCGAGGGCGGCGGCGATCCGGTCACAGGCGCTCCATCTTCGGCATCCACACGCGCAGCAGCGAGAACAGGCGATCGAGGTCCACCGGCTTGGCGAGGTAGTCGCTGGCGCCCGCGGCCAGGCATTGCTCGCGGTCGTCCTTCATGGCCTTGGCGGTGATGGCGATCACCGGCAGCTTGGTGAAGCGCGGATCGGCGCGCAGGTGGCGCGTGGCTTCCAGGCCATCCATCTCCGGCATCATGACGTCCATCAGCACGAGGTCGATCTCCTTCACGCGGTCGAGCTGCTCGAGGGCCTCGCGGCCGTTGCGGCCGATCTCGACCTTCGCGCCGCGCTGCTCGAGCGCACTCGTGAGCGCGAAGATGTTGCGCACGTCGTCGTCCACCAGCAGCACCGTGCGGCCCTCGAAGATCCGGTCGCGTCCGCGCGCGGCCTTGAGCATGCCCTGGCGCTCGCTCGACAGTTCGGCCTCGACCTTGTGCAGGAACAGGGTCACCTCGTCGAGCAGCCGCTCGGGCGAGCGCGCGCCCTTGATGATGATCGAGCGCGAGTAGCGGTGCAACTCGGCCTCCTCCTCGCGCGTGAGGTTGCGCCCGGTGTAGACGATCACGGGCGGAAACGAGACGATGTCCTCCGAGGCCATGCGCTTGAGCAGCTCGCTGCCCTGCATGTCGGGCAGCTTCAGGTCGGTGATCATGCAGTCGAAGATGCGGCTGCGGAGCAGCTCCAGCGCCTCCTCGCCCGAGGCCACGTCGACGATCTCGATGTCGTCGTCGCCGATCAGCTGGATCACGCTGCGGCGCTGCAGGTCGTCGTCCTCCACCAGCAGCACCGTCTTGACCTTCTGCGTGAGCTTCTCCTCCAGCCGCGCGAACACGCGCGTGAGCTCGTCGCGCGTGGCGGGCTTGCGCGCATAGCCGATCGCGCCCATGTGCAGCGCGGCCTCGGCGTTGTCGGCGGCCGAGACCACGTGGATCGGGATGTGGCGCGTGAGCGGCGAGTCCTTCAGGCGCTGCAGCACGTCCAGGCCGGTGCTGTCGGGCAGCCGCATGTCGAGCAGGATCGCGTCGGGCACGAACTCGCTGGCCAGCGCGAAGCCGTCGGCCGCGCCGTGCGCGACCAGGCAGCGGTAGCCGAGCTCGTGCGCCAGGTCGTAGAGGATGTGGGCGAACTGCGGCTCGTCCTCGATCACGAGCACGCGCCGCACCTG
>NZ_JBZAYE010000446.1:0-6145 GCF_058244205.1 Variovorax sp. 20P10.2.4 | reverse complement strand
TCGCCTCCTCGAGCGTGGCCGGCCAGTGCGCGGCGCCGCGCGGCGGCATCAACCCGGCCACCGGCATCGGCTACCCCGACCGCGCCGGTTCGCTGGCGATCGAGAAGCGCTGGGTGCGCGCCTGGATCGACGAAACCTACCTCTGGTACAACGAGGTGCCGACCACGCTGAAGGCGGCCGACTACGCGACGCCGGTGGCCTACTTCAACGTCCTGAAGACCCCGCTCACCACGTCCTCGGGCCGGGCCAAGGACCGCTTCCACTACATCTACGACACCGAGGTCTACCGCCAGCTGTCCGAGGCCGGGGTCTCGGCCGGCTACGGCATCGAGTTCGCATTCGTGCGCAACTCGCGTCCGCGCGACCTGCGCGTGGCCTTCACCGAACCGAACTCGCCGGCCGCCAACGCCGGCATCGCGCGCGGCGCCAAGATCCTCGAGGTCGACGGCATCAGCGTGGTCAACAGCACCAACACCACCGCCATCAACAACGCGCTCTCGCCCGACGACCTCGGCGAGTCGCACAGCTTCAAGCTCGAGGAGGCCGGCGGCGCCACGCGCACCGTCACGCTGACCTCGGCGCGGATCACGCGCACGCCGGTGCAGAACGTGAAGACCGTCGACACCCCGAGCGGGCGCGTCGGCTACCTGCTGTTCAACGACCACATCACGACCTCCGAGGCGCAACTGATCTCGGCCATGAACAAGTTCCAGGCCGACGGCGTGCAGGACCTGGTGCTCGACATGCGCTACAACGGCGGCGGCCAGCTCAACATCGCGAGCCGGCTCGCCTACATGGTGGCCTCGCCGGCCGCGACCGCGGGCAAGACCTTCGAGCGGCTGGCTTTCAACAACAAGAGTCCGTTCGGCTTCCAGCCGCCGCTGCCTTTCCTCGGCACCTCGCGCAACAGCCAGCCGCTGCCGCAGCTCGGCCTGTCGCAGGTCACGGTGCTCACCAGCCCCGACACCTGCTCGGCCAGCGAGTCGGTCATCAACGGCCTGCGCGGCGTGGACGTCCGGGTCAACCTCGTGGGCGGCGCCACCTGCGGCAAGCCCTATGGCTTCTATCCCCAGGACAACTGCGGCACCACCTACTTCGCGATCCAGTTCCAGGGCGTGAACAACAAGGGCTTCGGCGACTACGGCGACGGCTTCACGCCCAACTGCACGGTGGCCGACGACTTCGCGCATGCGCTGGGCGACCCGAGCGAGGCCCGCTTCTCGGCCGCGCTCGCGCTGCGCAGCACCGGCAGCTGCCCGGTGCCGGTCGCGGCCGTGGCGCGCGCCGCACCGGGGCTCGAGAAGGCGGAGGCGGCGCCCGACGCGGGGCCGACGCTGCTGCTGCGCTCGCCGCTGCGCGAGAACCGGTTGATCGAGACCGACTGATCCACCGGCCGGCGCCGCTTCGCCGGCGCTTTCTTGCCGAACCGACAACGGGCCCGACGGGCCCGTTTTCACGTGTCCGTGCACGCCTGTTGCGCACCATCCGCCTCGCGGAAAACCCCTAGGCCCCGGGCCTTGCCTGTGCCGTGCCCTCGCGCCCAGAATTCGGCAAACGTTTGCGCAAACGTTTTCGTTCGAGCGTCCGTTCGACGGCTTCCCCCTGAAAAGACACCACTATTCCAAGGAGAGAGAAATGCAGATGCCCAGAAGACGATGGATCGTGTCGGCCCTGTCGGCCGCGGTGCTCACCGCCTGCGGCGGCGGTGGCAGCAACGGCTTCGCGTTCGTGCCGACCGGCAGCGCGCCGCCGCCCCCACCGCCGCCGCCTCCGCCGCCACCCCCTCCGCCGGCGCGCAAGATCATCATCGACAGCGACTACAACACGATGAGCGACGACGGCCAGCTCGGCGCCATGGCCGCGCAGCTGCAGGCCGAGGGCAAGGTCGACGTGCTGGGCATCAGCGTGGTGTCGGGCAACAAGTGGCTGCGCCAGGGCGTGGCCGAGGCGCTGAAGTCGGTCGAGCGGCTCGGCGTGGGCGATCGCATCGGCGTCTACGTGGGCGAGAACTACGCGCTGAACCACACCAAGGCGGACATCGACGCCGAGATGAAGGCCGGTGCCGGCGGCGACGGCTACCTGGGCGCCTGGAGCTCGCCCGAGCCCAAGAGCGACGCCGACCTGGTGCCGATCCCCGACGGCTTCGCCACCCACACCAAGGCGCAGGCCAAGGGCGCGGTCGACTTCCTGATCGACGCCATCAAGGCGAACCCGAAGGAGGTCAGCATCCTCGCGATCGGCCCGCTCACGAACATCGCGCTGGCCGCCAAGCGCGCGCCCGAGATCGTGCCGCTGATCAAGGAGATCATCTACATGGGCGGCGCGGTCCACGTGGCCGGCAACACGACGAAGACGGCCGAGTTCAACTGGTGGTTCGATCCCGATGCGGCGCAGTACGTGGTGCGCTTGCCGATCCCGCAGGTGGTGCTGCCGCTGGACGTGACCGACACCGTGCTGATGACCAAGGCCATCTACGACAAGATCGCGCACCCGGCCACGCCCACGCCGGTCACCGAGGTCTTCCGCAAGGAATGGTTCGCGGATTCGTTCGAGACCAAGCCGGGCTACACCTCGAACATCTGGGACACGCTGACCATCGCCTACCTGCTCGACCCGAGCTACGCGACCGAGGTCAGCGAGGAGTACGTCGATGTGATCGCCAAGCCCGGCGATCCCGAGAACGGCCGCTCGGTCGGCTATGCCACGCCGCCCGCGGGCGTGCCGCTGCAGAAGATGAAGGTGGTGAAGAAGTTCGACAACGCGCGCTTCTACGACCTCTACGTCGACCTGCTCACGCGGCCGGTGCCGGTGAAGCTGCCGGTCGCGAACTGAGGCCGTGGCGCGCGGTGGGTGGGCCGGCTAGAAGGCCGAGCACACCCGCAGCACCTCGCTGCCGTAGGCCTCGAGCTTCTTGGTGCCGATGCCGCTGATGCCCTTCAGGTCCTCGAGCGTGGCCGGTGCCCGCTCGGCGATCGCGGCCAGCGTGGCGTCGTGGAAGATCACGTAGGCCGGCAGGTTGTGTTCGCGCGCCACCTCGGCGCGCCAGGCCTTGAGCGCGTCGAAGCGCGACTGGCCCTGCGCGTCGAGCGTGGCCGCGGCCGGCGAGGGCGCGCCGCGCGCGGTCTTCTCGCGCCGTGCCTTGCCGCCGCGCGCCGTCGGCGAGGAGATCGATTCGCGCAGCGACACCGTGGTCTCGCCGCGCAGCACCGCGCGCGAGCCCTCGGTGAGCTTGAGCGTGTTGTAGGCCTCGGCGTCGACCGCCACCGCGCCGATCGCGATCAGCTGGCGCAGCACGCCGCGCAGCTGCACCTCGCTGAACTCCGCGCCGAGCCCGAAGGTGCTGATGCGCTCGTGGCCGAACTGCTTGACCTTCTCGGTCTCCTTGCCGCGCAGGATGTCCATCACGTGGCCGGCGCCGAAGCTGATGCCGCTTTGCTGCTGCACGCGGTAGACGGTGGACAGCAGCTTGCGCGCCGCGTCGGTGCCGTCCCAGACCTGCGGCGGCGCGATGCAGTTGTCGCAGTTGCCGCAGGGCGTGCTCTGCTCGCCGAAGTAGCCCAGCAGGCGCACGCGCCGGCAGTCGCTGGCCTCGGCCAGCGAGAGCAGCGCGTCGAGCTTGCCGTGCATCACCTGCTTGAATTCCTCGCCGGCCGGGCTCTCGTCGATCATGCGGCGCTGGTTCACCACGTCCTGCAGGCCGTAGGCCATCCAGGCCTGGGCCGGCTCGCCGTCGCGGCCCGCGCGGCCGGTCTCCTGGTAGTAGCCCTCGATGTTCTTGGGCATGTCGAGGTGGGCCACGAAGCGCACGTCGGGCTTGTCGATGCCCATGCCGAAGGCGATGGTGGCGCACATCACGATGCCTTCCTCGCGCAGGAAGCGGTCCTGGTGCGCCTGGCGCACCGAGGCGTCGAGCCCCGCGTGGTAGGGCAGGGCGTTGATGCCCGCGTCGCGCAACGCCACCGCCACGTCCTCCACGCGCTTGCGCGACTGGCAATAGACCACGCCGGCATCGCCCTCGTGCTCGCGCTCGATGAAGCGCAGCAGCTGCGTGGTGGCTTCCTTCTTCTCGACGATGGTGTAGCGGATGTTCGGCCGGTCGAAGCTCGAGACGAACTGCTGCGCCTGCTCGAGCTGCAGCCGCTCGACGATGTCGGCGCGCGTGAGCGCGTCGGCGGTGGCGGTCAGCGCGATGCGCGGCACGCCCGGGTAGCGCTCGTGCAGCACGGTCAGCGCGCGGTACTCGGGACGGAAGTCGTGGCCCCACTGGCTCACGCAATGCGCTTCGTCGATCGCGAACATCGACAGCTTGCCGCGCGCGGCCAGCGCGTCCATCAGCTCGAGGAAGCGCGGTGTGGTCACGCGCTCGGGGGCGGCGTACAGCAGCGTGACCTCGGCGCGCGCCATGCGGCGCTCGACGTCCTGCGTCTGCTGCCAGTCGAGCGTGGAATTGAGGAAAGCGGCGTCCACGCCGGCCTCGTGCAGCGCGCCGACCTGGTCGTGCATCAGCGCGATCAGCGGCGACACCACCACCGCGATGCCGTGCCCGGCGCGCTGGCGCGCGATCGCGGGGATCTGGTAGCACAGCGACTTGCCGCCGCCGGTGGGCATCAGCACCAGGGCGTCGCCGCCGCCGGTCACGTGGTCGACGATCGGGGCCTGCGGACCGCGGAAGGCGGCGTAGCCGAAGACCTCGTGCAGGATCTGCGCGGGGTCGGCGGAAGGTGAATTGGACAAGGCGGCGGGCTGGGTGGCGACGGAAGGGGTCGATTGTCGCCGCAGCGCAGCACGCGCGTCGCCGCGGTCGCGGGGCCGGGCGCGACCGCCCGTCGGCCTGGGTGCCAAGCCTTGCTGGCACGCCGTTTGCAAGCGGTCGGCATTCGCCTGAAACGCCTGTATAGACAGCATACTGGTGCATGTGTCGGGCGGTTCGCACCAATACAAGGTGCGCTCCGCGCCGGCTTGCACCGTTCTCGCCGCGGCTTTTTCGGGTTATCCTGTATATACAGGGGTGTTCAGGCGAATGACACTGCGGCCGCGCACCACGGAAAGCTCCGACGGGCGCTGCCAGCCGATTCAATTGACGCTTCACACGAACAGGAGGGCCTCGATGGCCAAGACAGTCGCAAAGATCGCCACGCTGCTGGCAGCCGGTGCATGTATCGCGGGCGCGGCCGGAGGCGCCGCCGCCCAGACCAAGATCACGCTCGGCATGTCGGGCTGGACCGGCTTCGCGCCGCTGTCGCTGGCCGACAAGGCCGGCATCTTCAAGAAGAACGGGCTCGACGTGGAGCTCAAGATGATTCCGCAGAAGGACCGCCACCTGGCGCTGGCCTCGGGCGCGATCCAGTGCGCCGCCACCACCATCGAGACGCACGTGGCCTGGAACGCCAACGGCGTGCCGATCGTGCAGATCTTCCAGATGGACAAGTCCTACGGCGCCGACGGCATCGCGGTGCGCAACGACGTCAAGAGCTTCTCCGACCTCAAGGGCAAGACCGTCGGCGTGAGCGCGCCCGGCACCGCGCCTTACTTCGGCCTGGCCTGGATGCTGTCGAAGAACGGCATGAGCATCAAGGACGTGAAGACCGTCTCGCTCGAGCCCCAGCCGGCCGCGCAGGCCTTCGTCGCGGGCCAGAACGATGCCGCCATGACCTACGAGCCCTACCTGTCGACCGTGCGCGCCAACCCGCAGGCCGGCAAGATCCTCGCGACCACGCTCGACTACCCGATGGTGATGGACACCGTGGGCTGCGCGCCGACCTGGCTCAAGGCCAACGCCAAGGCCGCGCAGGCGCTGACCGACTCGTACTTCGAGGCGCTCGAGATGATCAAGTCCGACCCGGCCAAGTCCAACGAGCTGATGGGCAGCGCGGTCAAGCAGAGCGGCGAGCAGTTCGCCAAGTCCTCGGCCTACCTGCGCTGGCAGGACAAGGCGGCGAACCAGAAGTTCTTCAGCGCCGAACTGACCCAGTTCATGAAGGAGTCGGTGCCGATCCTGCTCGAGGCCGGCGTGATCCGCAAGGCGCCCGAGGACCTGGCCGCGACCTTCGACGCGAGCTTCATCAAGTAAGCCACCTCAACGCATAACGACGAAGCGCCACGCATCGCCCGCCATGGAAGCGACGACCGTCATCCCCTCCGCGCC
>NZ_JBZAYE010000445.1:0-6147 GCF_058244205.1 Variovorax sp. 20P10.2.4 | reverse complement strand
TGCACGCCCAGGCCGCGCCCGCCGCGCCATGGCTTGCCGCCGTCGCTGTAGGTGCCGACGTAGGCGTACACGGGCCCCGACGTGGCGGCCTGGACGGTGGAGGCCGTGAGGCCCAGGGCTCCGAGACCGGAGGCCCATGCGGTGGCTTGCAGAAGCTGGCGACGCGATGGCATGACGGGAGTCCTCGCGGCCTTACTTGATCTTCGCGTTCCAGAAGAAGGGCCAGGTCGCGGGCTGGTAGTTGTCGAGCGCCGGGCTCCTGGCCGACAGCCCGTTGAACTTGCCGACGTTGATGTACGGCACCTCCTCGTAGACCACCTGCTGCACCTTGCCCCACAGCGCGCCGCGCTTGGCCGGGTCGCTCTCGACGTTGAAGGCCTGCAGCGCCGCCTTCTTGGCGGGCGTGTCCCACCAGCCGGGCGCGCCGTCGCCGAGCTGCGGCGGCGAGAGCATGGGCTCGGGGAACTGGCCCGAGTGGGTGACGTAGATGTCCCACAGCTTGGCGTCGTTGCGGCGCTGCACCAGCGTGGCCCAGTCGACCACGTTGAGGTCGACCTTGAAGCCGGCGCGCTTGAGCTGCTCGGCCATCAGCAGCGACATGTTGTAGTGGAAGTCGTACTGGCGGCTCGTGAGCACGCGGATCGGCTCGCCCTTGTAGCCGGCCTTGGCCGCGGCCTCCTTGGCCTTGGCGGCGTTGCGCTGGTTGTACTGGTCGGCGCCGGCCGTCGAATAGAAGGGCGAGCCCTTCGGGAAGTGGTTGGCCTCGGCCACGAAGAAGCGCGTGTCGCCGAAGCCGGCCGCGAGCATCTCGCCCTCGCCGAGCGCGGTCTGGATCGCCTGGCGCACCGGCTGGCTCGCCGCCACGCCTTCCTTGGTGTTGAGCACCAGGTAGGGGAAGCCGAACGAGGGCGTCATGATCGGCACCGTCTTGCCGCCCGACTTCTCCAGGCGCGGCAGCGCCTCCACCGGCAGCAGGTCGGCGAAGTCGTACTGGCCGGCCAGCGCGCCCTCGACGCGCGTGCTGGCGTTGGGCACCGGCACGAAGCGCAGCTCCTCGATCGCCGCCTCGCGCTTGCCGCCGTAGCCGCTCGCGGGCTCCTTGCGCGCCGCGTACTTGTCGAAGCGCGTGAGCAGCACGAACTGGTCGGGCCGGCGTTCCTTGAACTTGTAGGGGCCGGTGCCGACGAAGTCCTTGAGCGGCGAGGCGATCGATTCCTTGGCCATGATCGCGGCCATGCCGCTGGGCAGCGCGAGCTGCGACAGCAGCGGCGCATAGGGTTCCTTGAGCACGATCTCGACCGCCAGCGGGCCCTTGGCCTTGAGGCTGTCGATCTCCTTGCCCACGGCCTTGCCGCGCGGCGACTGGTCCATCCAGCGCTGCAGGCTCGCGACCACGTCGTCGGCCGTGAGCTCGCGGCCGCTGTGCAGCATCACGCCCTTGCGCAGCGCGATCGCGTAGGTCCTGCCGTCGGCCGAGATCTTCGGCATGCCCTCGGCCAGCATCGGCACCACGTTCCACTTGGCATCGAAGGTGTAGAGCGTCTCGTAGACGTGCTGCATGATGGTTCCGACCAGGTCGGCGGTCGAGGCCATCGGATCGAGCGTCTGCGGCTCGGCCACCATCGCCAGCGTGGCGAAGTTGCGCGGACCCTGCGCCTGGGCGTTCAGCGGTGCCACGGCATACAGCGCCGCGAGCAGGGTGGCACCCAGAAGGGTGCGCTTCGACAGCATGGGCAGGCGCGGGAAAGAGCCGGCGTGGGGCATGGAGTTCTCCTTCATGGGGCGAGACGCGTTTGTGAAAAAAACTTTCGTTGCGGGCCGCACTTTGAAGCAGTATCTATGCCAAATCATCCGTGAAAACCCTTGATTCAGCGTTATCACTGAAATAGATTTTCACTTTCGGCCGATACTGGCGGCCGTTTCACCCCCTCCCCTTTCATTTCCCTTCTTCAGACAGGAGCTCGTCCATGCCTCTCGAATACCTCGGCGCCCCGCCTACCGCTTCCGACCGCCAGGTGCGTCCCTTCTCGCCGGCCGTGCGCGCGGGCGACTTCATCTACGTGTCGGGCCAGGTGCCGGCCAATGCGCAGGGCGAGATCGTGGCCGGCGGCATCGAGGCGCAGACGCGCCAGGTGATGGAGAACCTGAAGACCGTGCTCGCGCTGGCCGGCGCCACGCTCGACGACGTCTGCAAGACCACCTGCTGGCTCGACGACGCGCGCGACTTCGGCGCCTTCAACCGCATCTACATGAGCTACTTTGGCGAGAACAAGCCCGCGCGCTCGACCACCGAGGCGCGGCTGATGGTCGATGCGAAGGTTGAGATCGACGTGGTGGCGTACAAGCCGAAGGCTTGAGCGGCGCCTGATCGGCGCTTCGACGGATCAGGAAGCGTCGCGCAGCAGCGCGACGATGTCGCCATGCTGCTTCTCGAACGCGAGGTCGAAGGCGGTGTGGCCGGCACCGTCCTTGAGCAGCTTGTCGGCGCCATGGATCATCAGCGCGCGCACGGTCTCGTAGTGGCCGCGCGCCGCGGCCTCCATCAGCGCGGTGCGACCGTTGGCCAGGCGCGCATCGGGATCGGCGCCCTTCTCGAGCAGCGCCGTCACGGCCTGCGTCTGGCCGAGGCGCGCGGCCTGCACGAGGTTCGGCACGGCCGCCGCCTGCGCCGCGGCCCAAGGCACCATGGTGCATCCCATCAGCGCCACGCAGGCGTGGATCAGCAGGTGCTTGAGCGGGTTCATGGCGTGTCCTCGGAATCTGCGATGGCGGTCGGTGATGGGCCTGCGCGGCGCACGAGCATCGTGCGGGCACCTGTCGCTTCGAGCAAGCGACGTGCCATGGCCGAAGGCATGCGCGCATGCTGGCATGGATGCTGCGTTGTCGGGCGTTCAACTCCACTCCGACACCAACGATGACCTCCACGCTCGCGCGCCGCAAGCTTCCTGGCTTCTTCTCCTCGTCCTCGCGCGCCACGCGCTTCGCCTGCACGCTGATGTTCTCCGCCGTGCTCGCCGCCTGCGGCGGTGGCGGCGACAACAGCGTCTTCTCGTTCACGCCCGTGGCCGGCACGCCGCCGACCACGCCCGAGACGCCCGGCGATGCCGTGGTGCTGCAGCCCGATCGCGCGCCCTTCCCGCTGGTCGAGGCCACCGTCGAAGGCTTCCATGCGGCGATGCGCAAGGGCCAGGTCTCGTGCCGCGACGTGGTGCAGGGCTACCTCGACCGCATCGCGGCCTTCGATGCCGATGCCTCCGACGCCTACCCCGACAGCCCCGGCCTGCACAGCGTGATCGCGGTCAACCCGGCCGCGCTCGCGCGCGCCGACGAACTCGACCGCCAGTTCTTCAAGACCGGCCAGATGGCCGGCCCGATGCACTGCGTGACGGTGCTCGCGAAGGACAACATCGACACCCACGACATGAAGACCACGGCCGGCTCGCTGGCGCTGGCCAACAACCAGCCGCCCGACGACGCCTACATCCTGCGCAAGATCCGCGAGGCCGGCGGCATCGTGATCGGCAAGGCCAACCTCGACGAGTTCGCGTTCGGCTTCACCGGCAGCTCGTCGGTCGGCGGCAAGACGCGCAACGCCTACATCCCGGCCAACAGCGCGGGCGGCTCGTCGTCGGGCACCGGCACCTCGATCGCCGCCAGCCTCGCGATGCTGGGCCTGGGCACCGACACCGGCGGCTCGGTGCGCGTGCCCTCGGCGGTCGAGGGCCTCTACGGCCTGCGGCCCACGCTGCGGCTCGTGAGCCAGGACGGCATCGTGCCGCTGGCCCATGGCCAAGACACGGCCGGCCCGCTGTGCCGCCAGGTGCAGGACTGCGCGCTGGTGCTCGATGCCATGGCCGGCTACGACGCCGCGCCCGGCAGCGGCCAGCGCACCGCCAAGGCCTGGGACGCCCCGCTGGTGGCGAATGCCGCCGTCTATGCGGCGATGACCGCGCAGCCCGCGAGCTACACCGCGACGCTCAAGGCCGATGGCCTGCGCGGTGCGCGCATCGGCGTCGTGCGCGCGATGTTCCCGGCCGCGACCGTGGCCAACCAGCGCTTCCTCGACACGCTCAATGCCGCGCTCGACCGCATGAAGGCCGCGGGCGCGACGATCGAGGACGTGCAGATCCCCGACCGCGCGACCATCCTGACCGGCTACGCCAGTCTCTCGTCCTACGAGTTCCGCGACAACCTCACCGAGTACCTCGGCAGCTGGAGCTCCACCGCCGACGGCCATCCGCGCACCACGGAAGACGTGGCGATCGCCATGGCCACGCTGGAGCCCACGCGCGTGGCCAACTTCCGCTCGTACATCACCTCGGGCACCAACAAGGAATCCAACCCGACCTACCAGAACAACCTGAAGCCGCGCGACGCCTTCGTGATCCCGCGCGTGACGGCCGCGCTCGACAACCTCGACTTCGCCACCGGCGCGAGCCTGGGCGCGCCCTACGACGTGCTGGTCTACCCGGTGCTGCAGGGCTTCAACAGCACCAGCGTGAACTCGGGCTCGAACAACCGCCTGAGCCCCTTCTCCGGCTTCCCGGCGCTGGCCTTCCCGGCCGGCTTCGTGAAGGCCACCGATGCCTCGAGCTCGGTCGAGCCCGTGACCTTCGAGATGATCGGCCGCGCCTTCGCCGAGCCCACGCTGTTTCGCCTGGCCTACGGCTGGCAGGCCAGCACCACGGCGCGCGTGCCGAGCCCGCTGGCGCCGGAGCTCAAGCGGCCCGACGCCTCGGCGCTCTAAGCGCGCAACTCGCTCTTGCGCTGCACGATGCGCGAGACCAGCCCGTAATCGACCGCCTCCTCGGCCGACAGCCAGCGATCGCGCTCGATGTCGGCCAGCACCACCTCGATGGGCTTGCCGGTCTCGCGCGCGATCTCGTGCGCGATGCGCTGGCGGGCCTTGACGATCTCCTGCGCCTGGATCGCGATGTCGGTGGCCTGGCCGCCGGCCCCGCCCGAGGGCTGGTGGATCAGGAAGCGGGTGTTGGGCAGGCACACGCGGCGCTCGCGCGGCGCGGCCAGGAACAGGTGGGTGGCGGCGCTGCCGACCCAGCCGGTGCCGATCATGTGCACCGGCGCGGCGATGAAGCGCACCACGTCATGGATCGCATCGCCCGATTCGAGGTGCCCGCCGGGCGAGCTCACGAGGATGTCGATGGGCTTGTCGGCGCTGTCGGCGTCGAGCGCGATCAGCCGGCGCGTGACGTCGGCGGCCACGGCGTCGGTGATGCTGCCGAAGATCAGCAGCGTGCGCGAACGGAAGGCCTTCTCCTCGAGGTAGGAATTGCGCGGCTCGGCGGTGGCGGCCGGGCGGGTGTCGTCTTCGGATTCCATAGCGAACATGGCGGTCATGGGAAAGCTCCTGCGGGTTGGACGGTTCGAACTGTCTTGACGAACAAGCCCACGCTTTCGTGACATCGCCGGTCGTGGCAAGCTGCGCCGATGCTCGACGAACGCTATCTCTCGCAATTCCCGGCCCTGCGCGGCCGACTGGTGCGCGCGGCGGCACGGCTGCTCGGCGGCACGGCACAGGCCGAGGACCTGGTGCAGGACACCTACCTGCGCGCGCTCGAGGCCGGCGAACACGCTGGCATCGACACCGCGCAGGCCTGGCTCACGACGGTGATGCAGCACCTCGCGATCGATCGGCTGCGGCGCGAAGGCTGGATGCGGCGCTGGCTCGACGAGGCTGGATCCACGCCGGAGACGGCGGAATCGGCCGAAACCGAGGCCGCGCGCGCCGAAGAGACCGGTCAGGCCTTGCGCCTCCTGGCCGAGCGGCTGAGCCCCGCCGATGGCGCCGCGGTGCTGCTGCGCGAGGTGTTCGAAGTCAGCTTCAAGGAACTGGCCGAGGCCACGGACCGGACCGAGGCCGCCTGGCGCCAGCAGATGCACCGCGCGCTGCTGCGGCTGCGCGAGCCCCGCGAGAAGGCGCCCGACAGCACCGGGCGCAACGCCGTCTTCCCGCTCTACCAGCAGGCGCTGCGCGATGCCGACACGCGGCTGCTGTTCGCGATGCTGCGCCAGCCGCCGGCACGGGCGATCGGGCTGTCGGCCCATGCCGCGCCGCCGCCGGCCTCGGGCTCGCCGCGCGCGGCCTGCCAAATGGTGCAGATCCTGTCTCTTCTCCACATCTCCCAG
>NZ_JBZAYE010000444.1:0-6147 GCF_058244205.1 Variovorax sp. 20P10.2.4 | reverse complement strand
AGGGGGGGGGGGGGGGGGGAGGAAGGCCGCGCCCGTGCGATCGCCCGACGGCGATGCGTGATCCATGTGACTTCTCCTCCGACCCGCGTCCCCGCAGGTTCTCTGACCGAACGTGGACACGGCGGGAAGTCGATCGATGGCCGGGACCGGCGGCGGGAAAAGCAAGCGCTTCGCCGGCCGGCGGCCCGGACACGCACTCCCGCAGCGTCCGAGGCGGTGACGAAGGCCGGTATCCGGGCTCGCGGAGCGCAGCGGCGCGCAGTCGAAACTGCAGCGCCGTTGCGGAAGCCCTCGCCTTCCCACGCCTGGGGGGCGCAGTGGCTGCCGATGCCCTGGGGGCATGGCGTGAGGACTTCCAGATCCGCTGACCGTTGCGGGGGCAGCGCAGGAATGGAGGCGTCTGGACGACGCGTCGCACCTGCTTCCCGTTTAACCCCGTGGCCATGGCGTGCATGGCTGGCGGGGCACCTTCGAACCGTGGTGCCGGTGCGGTCTTTGTTTTTAGAAGAAAGACTGCACCGAACGGCGGGGATTATAGGGAGCGGGTGCCGCCGGGGACGTCCGGCGTGCGGGTGTCCTGCGGCCGGCCCGGGCCTTCGGTGCCGAACAGCCGGCGCAGCACGCTGACGCCGGCCACCAGCGCATTGGAGTAGCTGGAATGCGGCTCGATGGCCGCCTCGAGCGGCAGGTAGGAATGCACCGCGCCCTCGCCCGCGGCATCGTCGACCGCCTCCATCAGCACCCAGTAGAACTCGCCGGGCTCCAGCTCGTGGACGGTCAGCGCGAGGTTGCGGGGCGACGGCGACAGGGTGGCGGGGATGGTGTTCACGCGAAGCTCTGGAAGGTGGGCGTTGGCGAAAGCGGCGCAGCGCCGGAATCGTAGACACGCCCTGTCACAACGCGCGGGCACTTCATCACGTTCACCGCCAGCGAAAACCCTGTGTGCTTCCTGCGGCAGGCGGTGGCCCCGACCGTTCCCAGCTTCCGGGCTTCTCCTACAGGCGGGCGTTGGTGCGCGACCTAAGTTTTGCCCATGGATCAAACACCCGCGGCACGCCGCAAGCCCAGACGACAGGAGGCCCCATGAAGCGATTCACCCTGGATCCCTCGATGCGAGCGACCATCGGCGGCGCGTTCTATCCCACCGGTTACTCGGTGGTGATGTTCGCGAGCGCCGAGGACGCCGAGCGCATCGGCCGCCAGCTCGTCGAGCAGGGCGTGAGCGCGGACGACATCTTCCTGCTGCCGCCCCGGACGGTGCTGGCCGAGATCACGCCCACGGTGGCCGATGCGGACAATCCCCTGCCCTCCGCGGGCACCGAGGGGGCGACGGTGCGTGCCTACACCAAGCTGGCGCGCGAAGGCCACACGGCGCTGCTGGTGCGCACCGAGGAGCAGGACGATGCCGAACGCATGATGGAGGTGGTGCGCACGGTGCCGTACTCGATCGCCCAGCGCTATCGCATGCTGGTGATCGAAGACCTCTGACCTGGCGTACGTCAGGCCGGCGCGCCCGGCACGGTGGGCGCGCCGTTCGCGCCATGGGGCGCGGGCGGCGCCACGGCGCGGCGCACCACGTCGCGCGCCATCGCCTGGGCCAGCTCGTGCTCGCCGAGGAACACGGTGGCCGAGACCTCGCGCGTGAGCAGATCGGCTTCTGCTTCGTTGTGGCTGCGGATGACGGTCTCGATGCTGGGGTTGAGCGTGCGCGCAGTCTCGATCATCTGCCGCACATTGAGCGCGGCCGGCGTGGCCACCACCAGCACGCGGGCGCGCGCGATGTGGGCCTGGATCAGCACCGCGGGATCGGCCGCGTCGCCATAGACGGCGGCGCCGCCCTCCTCGCGCAGCTTCTCGACCAGCTCGCGGTTCTGTTCGGCCACCACGTAGGGGATGTCGTGCGCCTTGAGCTCGGCCGCGATGCGGCGCCCGACCCGGCCATAGCCGACCAGCACCACCTGGCGCGAGAGGTAGCGCGCCTCGGTGCTCATGGGCAGCTCGGCCAGCGGGTCGTCGCGCGCCTCGAGGCGGCGCGCGAACGAGGAATGGGCGTGCAGCCATTTCTGCAGCGGCGCGATCAGGCTGAACCACAGCGGATTGGTGGCGATGGAGATGAGCGCGCCGGCCAGGATCAGGCTCTGGCCCTCGGCGGGCATCAGCCCGAGCGAAACGCCCAGGCCCACGAGGATGAACGAGAACTCGCCGATCTGCGCCAGGCTGGCGCTGACGGTGAGCGCGGTGGCCAGCGGGTAGCGCAGCACCAGCACCAGCGCGGAGGCCGCGAGCGACTTGCCCAGCACGATGACCAGCACCACGGCCAGCACCTGCAGCGGGCGCTCGATCAGCACCGAGGGATCGAACAGCATGCCGACCGAGACGAAGAACAGCACGGCGAAGGCATCGCGCAGCGGCAGCGACTCCTGGGCGGCGCGGTGGCTGAACTGCGACTCGCGCATCACCATGCCGGCGAAGAAGGCGCCGAGCGCGAAGGAGACGCCGAACAGCGCGGCCGAGGCGAAGGCGATGCTGACGGCGGCGGCCACCACGCACAGCGTGAACAGCTCGCGCGAGCCGGTGCGCGCGACCTGCCAGAGGATCCACGGGAACACGCGGCGCCCGACGATCAGCATCAGGGCGACGAAGCCGCCGACCTGCAGCAGCGTGAGGCCCAGGGTCTGCCACAGCGGCGAGGCGTCGGTGCCGGCGGCGCGGCCGCCGAGGGTTTCGGCGAGCGGGGGCAGCAACACGAGCACCAGCACCATGGCGAGGTCTTCGACCACCAGCCAGCCGACGGCGACGCGGCCGGTGAAGGAATCGAGGATGCCCAGGCTCTCGAGCGCGCGCAGCAGCACGACGGTGCTCGCGACCGAGAGTGCCAGCCCGAACACCAGCGCGGCGCCCAGGTTCCAGCCCCACCACAGCGCGAGTCCGCCACCGAGCAGCGTGGCCACGGTGATCTGCGCCAGCGCACCGGGCAGCGCGATCTTGCGCACGGCCAGCAGGTCGTCGAGCGAGAAATGCAGCCCCACGCCGAACATCAGCAGCATCACGCCGATCTCGGCCAGCTGCGCGGCGATGCCGGCATCGGCCACGAAACCGGGCGTGAAGGGACCGATGATGACGCCGGCCAGCAGGTAGCCGACCAGCGCCGGCAGGCGAAGGCGTGCGGCGAGAAAGCCGAACACCAGGGCCAGGCCGAGGCCGGCGGCGATCGTGTTGATGAGTGAGACGCTGTGGGGCATCGGCCGATTTTGCAGGAACGTGGGGGGATCGTTCATTACACGTATGCAAGGCGGTTGCATTTCTCGGGGTTTGTTTGTTCGGGGCGGTTCGTTCGGGGCGCGTGCACAGGACACCGGGTACTCCCCTCCGCGAATGTCCCCCGGCCTTCGGCCTCCTCCTTGATTTCGCTGCGGGGAGTACCCGGTGCCCTGTGCACGGGAAGCGCTGTGCTCCGGTGGTCCGCTTGGGAAGCTGCGGGCATGAAAAAACCCGCCGAAGCGGGTTTGTGTTTTCTCGCGAAGCTCGCTCAGTGCATGTGCAGGCCGCCGTTGACCGAGAAGTCGGCACCGGTCGAGTAGCCGCCCTCGTCGGTGGCGAGCCACGCGATGATGGAAGCGATCTCGCTCGGCTCGCCCAGGCGCTTGACCGGGATCGTGGCGACGATCTTGTCGAGCACTTCCTGGCGGATGGCCTTCACCATGTCGGTGCCGATGTAGCCGGGGCTCACGGTGTTGACCGTCACGCCCTTGCCCGCGAGCTCCTGGGCCAGCGCCATCGTGAAGCCGTGCATGCCGGCCTTGGCCGCCGAATAGTTGGTCTGGCCCGCCTGGCCCTTGGCGCCATTGACCGAGCTGATGTTGATGATGCGGCCCCAGCCCTTTTCGACCATGTCGCCCACCACCTGCTTGGTGACGTTGAACATGCTGTTGAGATTGGTCTCGATGACCGCGCTCCAGTCCTCGGGCGTCATCTTGAGGAACATGCGGTCGCGCGTGATGCCGGCGTTGTTGACCAGCACGTCGATGGCGCCGTGCGCCGCCTTCGCGGCCGAGAAGGCCTCGACCGTGGATTGCCAGTCGCCGACATTGCCGACCGAGGCGTGAAACTCGAAGCCCAGGGCTTTCTGTTCGGCCAGCCACTTCGAATAGTCGCGGGTGGGACCGCAACCGGCGACGACGCGGAAGCCGTCCTTGTGGAGACGCTGGCAGATGGCTGTTCCGATGCCACCCATGCCTCCAGTGACATATGCAACTTTCTTGCTCATGAGAAATTCCTTGTGTGTACTTGTCGAAAGCCTTTGAACGGCCGCCTTCACTCTAGCGAGTTTCGGACCACCCTCCGTCTCGGGAAAAACACTGACCCGCCGTGTTTATCGGGTGTCACGATGTATTCGCGGTACGGCGTTCCATCCATTCTCCACGCGGGCAGATACGCTCTTGCGTTCGCTTCGTTTCGAAGGAGTTCCAAAGTATGAATGGCGATCTCAGCGTAAGTCCCGAGGCGGCAAACCCTGAGCCGCTCGCGGTGCTCGCCGCGCGTGTCGGTGCGCTGCTGCGCGAGCGCGGCCAGACGGTGGCCGTGGTCGAGTCCTCGGCCGGTGGCCTGGTGTCGGCCGCGCTGCTCGCGATCCCCGGTGCCTCGGCCTACTTCCGTGGCGGCGCGGTGGTCTATTCGCGGCGCGCGGGCCGCGCGCTGCTCGGGCTCACGGCCGAGGACATGACCGGACTGCGCGGCGAGACCGAGCCCTATGCCTTGCTGGTGGCCGGCCGCGTGCGCGACAACCACCATTCGGGCTGGGGCATCGCCGAGAGCGGCGCGGCCGGTCCCTCGGGCAGCCCCTATGGCGATCCGCCGGGGCGGGTGTGCCTCGCGGTGGTCGGCGGGCCGGACTCGGTGTCCCGGAGCCGCACCATCGAGACCGGCGGCAACGACCGGCCCGCGAACATGGACCTGTTCGCGCGCCACCTGCTCGCGCTGTTCGAGCAGGTGCTGCGCGCGGGCTGACCTACCTCATGCCTTAGTCGGCCTGGACGCCGGCCGCCTTGATCACCTTGCCCCACTTGTCGATCTCGGCCACCAAGTGGGTGCGCAGGCCCTCGGGCGTCTGCTTGTCGAGCGGCACGATCTCCGAGCTCAGCTCGGCCAGCCGCTGCTTCACCATGTCGTCCTGCAGGGCCGCGCGCAGCGCGACGTTGAGCTTCTCGAGCACCGCCGGCGGCGTGCCCTTGGGTGCGTAGATGCCGTGCCAGACCTTCACGTCGAAGCCCTTGAGGCCCTGCTCGTCGAGCGTGGGCAGGTTGGGCATGCTCGACAGCCGCTTGGGCGTGGTCACGCCGAACACCTTCACGCGCGTGCCGTCCTTGATCACCGGCGCGGTCTGCGTGGTCTGGTCGCACAGCAGGTCGACCTGCCCGCCCATCAGGTCGTTGAGCGCGGGGCCGGCGCCCTTGTAGGGCACGGTCGTGAGCTGCACGCCGATCTGGTGCGCGAACAGCATGCCGCACAGCTGCGAGACCGCGCCGATGCCGGCATTGGCGAGCGAGACCTTGTCGCGGTTGGCCTTCACGTAGGTCAGCAGCTCCTGGAAGTTGTTGGCCGGGAAGTCCTTGCGCGACAGCAGGGTCATCGGCACGTCCATCACCTGGCCGATGTACTCGAAGTCCTTGAGCGGGTCGTAGTTGAGCTTCTTGTAGAGCGCGGGCGCGGTCGCCATGCCCATGTGGTGGATCAGGATGGTGTTGCCGTTGGGCGCGGCCTTGGCCACGCGCGTCGGCGCGATGGTGCCGCCCGCGCCCACCGTGTTCTCGACCACCACCGTCTGGCCCAGCGACTTGCCCATGGGCACCGCGAGCATGCGCGCCACCACGTCGGTCGGGCCGCCGGCCGAGTACGGCACCACCATCACGATCGGCTTGTCGGGCCAGGCGCCCTGGGCCGAAGCGCTCCAGGGCGCGACCGCGAGGCCGATGGCCAGGGCGGCGGCCGCGGCGAGGCGCAGGGGGCGGCGCTGGCGCGCGGGGTTCGATGCATTCATGTCTCTTGTCTCCTTCTTCTTGCCTTGGGTTGATGAACGAATGAATGTCCTGGGAAGGCTCAGGCCTGCGCATCGAGCGCGAGCAGGCGCTGCGCGAGCCTGACCACCGG
>NZ_JBZAYE010000443.1:0-6177 GCF_058244205.1 Variovorax sp. 20P10.2.4 | reverse complement strand
ACCGCGAGCAGGGTGGCGGCCACCACGCCGCAGGCGAGCAGGCCGTTGCTGCGCGCGGTATCGGGGGAGGGAATGGCCGGCGCCTGGAGCAGGTCGGGGGCTTGGGCGGGCGGCTGGGTCAAGCGGGGCAGACGAAGGATGGGTCGCGGGCGGATTCTGCCGCTCCGCGCCGGCGTCGCCGGCAGTGCCCTCGCCGCCCGCGAGGACTTCGCCGGCCCCCGAGGAAGGCTACGCGGCCGCGGCGCCCTCGCTGATCTCGCGGCAGTTCATCTGCAATTGCTGGAAGTGCGAGCGCCAGGCGACCGCATCGATCCAGCGATCGAGGTCGAGCTTGAGCCGGACCTCGCGCTCGCCGTCGTCCAGGTGCTGCGCGAGCTTCACGCGCAGGCCGCTGCCGGTAGGCTGGGTGGCGATCTCCACGCTGGTCTCGAGCAGCGGGATCACGATGCGCTGGACCTGGCCGGCCTCGCGGCGCTTCTTGAGCACCACGTGGCAGTCGTCCTGGCTCACGAGCTTGCGGTGCACGGTGCCGCTCGCGGTCGCGCCGAGCGCGAGGTAGCCGTTGAGGGCGCGCAGATGCTGGTCGCCCGTCATGTGGCGCACGTTCGGCGCATCCTCGCTCGGGTAGCCGTCGGTGCAGCCCGACACGAGCAGGCCAAGGGCGAGCAGCGCGGCCGTGGCGGCCCATGCAAGGGGGCGCGGCACTCGCCGCGCACGGTCGTTTCGATGATTCCTGGGAGGCGGAGGCATCGCGCAAGTATCGACCAGCCATCGATCGGTCGCGGAACTTCTGCGGCGCACGCGGCCCAGAAAGGCTCGCGCCGGCCTCGCCGGCCCTCTGGAAAACCCTTGCGCTCGAGAAAGGAAACCCTCCTCCATGAACGGATTCAGCCGACTGCCCGCACTCCTCCTCGTCATGACCCTGCTGCTCGTCTCGGCCCCGGCCGCATGGGCGCGCGAGATGGTCAGCTCCGCGGTCAAGACGCTCAATCTGCGCAGCGGACCGGGCGTGGGCAACCCCGCGCACTGGACCGTGACGCACGGCTATCCGTTCCAGGTGCTCCAGCGCAAGGGCGACTGGCTGCAGGTGCGCGACTTCGAGGGCGACCGCGCCTGGGTCTATCGCTCGATGACCAACAAGGTGCCGCACCGCGTGGTGAAGGCGCAGGTGGCGAACCTGCGGCGCGCGCCGGGCGCGCGCAGCCCGATCGTGAAGAAGGCCGGCTATGGCGACGTGCTGCGCACGCTCGAGCGGCGCGGCAAGTGGACCAAGGTGCGCCACGAGGGCGGCGCGGTCGGCTGGGTGTCGACCAGCCTCACCTGGGGCTGGTAAGCCCGGCCCAGGCGCTCAGGCCTGCGTGGCCTGGCGCACCGCGCGCTCCCAGCGCGCCATCGATTCCTCGGCCTGCGCGCGGCCCATGGTGGGCATGAAGCGGCGCTCCACCTTCCACAGCTTTGAGAGCTGGCCGACGTCGTTGTAGACGCCGGTCGACAGTCCCGCCAGGTAGGCCGCGCCGAGCGCGGTGGTCTCGACCACCTCGGGTCGCACCACCGGGATGCCCAGCAGGTCGGCCTGGAACTGCATCAGCAGGTCGTTCACGCTGGCGCCGCCATCGACGCGCAGCTCGGCCACCGGCTTGCCGCCCGCGGCCACCGCGTCGCGGCTCATGGCCTGCAGCAGCGCGGCGCTCTGGTAGGCGATGCTCTCGAGCGCGGCGCGCGCGATGTGGGCCACGGTGGTGCCGCGCGTGAGGCCGGTGATGGTGCCGCGCGCGTCGGCGTTCCAGTAGGGCGCGCCCAGGCCGGTGAAGGCCGGCACCATCATCACGCCGCCCGCGTCGGGCACGCTCTCGGCCAGCGACTGCACCTCGGCGCTGCCCTTGATCGCCTTGAGGCCGTCGCGCAGCCACTGCACCACGGCGCCGCCGACGAACACGCTGCCTTCCATCGCGTACTGCGGCTGCGTGCCGGTCTGCGCCGCGCTGGTCACGAGCAGGCCGTTGCTCGAGGGCTGGAAGGCCTCGCCCGTGTGCATCAGCAGGAAGCAGCCGGTGCCGTAGGTGTTCTTGGCCATGCCGGCCTCGAAGCAGGCCTGGCCGAACAGCGCGCTCTGCTGGTCGCCGGCCACGCCGCCCACCGGCAGCGAGCGGCCCAGCAGCGCGGAGTCGGTGTCGACGAAGTGCGAGGCCGAGGGCTGCACCGCCGGCATCAGCGCGGCGGGGATGTGCAGCGCCGCCAGCAGCTCGGCATCCCATTCGTTGCGATGCACGTTGAACAGCATGGTGCGCGAGGCATTGCTCACGTCGGTCACGTGCTCGCGTCCGCCCGTGAGCTGCCACATCAGCCAGCTGTCGATGGTGCCGAAGGCGAGCTCGCCGCGCTCGGCCTGCTCGCGGGCGCCGGGCACGTTGTCGAGCAGCCAGCGCAGCTTGGTGCCCGAGAAGTAGGCATCGATCACGAGGCCGGTCTTCTCGCGGATGGTGTCGGCCAGGCCCTCCTCGCGCAGCTGGGCGCACAGCGGCTCGGCGCGCCGGTCCTGCCACACGATCGCGTGATGCACCGGCTTGCCCGTCTTGCGGTTCCACAGCACGGTGGTCTCGCGCTGGTTGGTGATGCCGATCGCATGGATGTCCTCGGGCCGCAGCTTCGCCTTGGCGATGACCTCGCGCGCGGTCGCGAGCTGGCTGTCCCAGATCTCGAGCGGATCGTGCTCGACCCAGCCCGGCTGCGGATAGATCTGTTTGAGTTCCTTCTGCGCGATGGCCACCACGTGGCCGCCGCGGTCGAACACGATGCTGCGCGAGCTGGAGGTGCCCTGGTCGAGGGCGAGCAGGTAGGTGGTCGTCATGCGGGAGTCATTCCTTCGGGGTCTGATGGGGCCGGGCGATCTCGAGCCGCACCTGCGCGTCGCGCAGCAGCGTCGGGAAGGGATCGGGCGGTTCCGCATCGGTGAAGAGGCGGTCGATCTGAGACAGGGTACCGAGCTGGATCATCGCGGGGCGGTTGAACTTGCTCGCGTCGGCCGCGAGCCAGACCTCGCGCGCCTGCGCGATGATGGTCTGCGCCACCTTCACCTCGCGCAGGTCGAAGTCGCGCAGCGAGCCGTCGGACTCGATGCTCGACACGCCGATCAGCGCGATGTCGACCTTGAACTGCCGGATGAAATCGATCGTGGCCTCGCCCACGACGGCGCGGTCGCGCGCGCGCACCGAGCCGCCCGCCACGATCACCTCGCACTGGCTGTTGCCGCTCAGGATGGTCGCCACGTTCAGGTTGTTGGTGATCACGCGCAGGCCGCTGTGGCGCATCAGCGCCTTCGCGATCGCCTCGGTCGTGGTGCCGATGTTGAGGATCAGCGAGCAGTCGTTCGGCACCAGTTCGGCCACGCGCCGCGCGATGCGCGCCTTGCCGTCGGCATGCAGCGTCTCGCGCTGCTGGTAGCCGATGTTCTCGGTGGTCGAGCTCGGCACGCGCACGCCGCCGTGGAAGCGGGTCAGGAGGCCTTCGTCGGCCAGCCGCTGCACGTCGCGCCGCACGGTCTGCAGGGTCACGCCGAGCATGTCGGCGAGCTGTTCGACCGTGACCGAGCCGCGCGCACGCACGGTGTCGAGGAGATTGATCTGGCGAGGGTTGGAATTCACTGAGTGGGGGCGAAAACGAATGAAAGTAAGCCGAGAGTACGCAAAAAAACGCGCTTGGAACGGTGGCGCGGCATCGGGTACGTCACTTTATAGAACGAAAAAAAACGAACATTCATCAGGGAAAACTCGGAGGAAAATCGCGCCATAAGGAACTCAAATGAAAAAAACCGAAAATACAATGGCCGCCTTCGGTGACTTTGGTCACGCATCGAAACAACAAGAGACGGGCGAAAGGACGGGTGGCATTCCAGTGAGCGATCTCTCCCAGAATCCGCCGGCACCGGCCACCGACTGCGATGTGCTGATCGTCGGCGGCGGCATCAATGGCTGCGGCATCGCGCGCGATCTCGCGGGCCGCGGCTGGCGCGTGGTGCTGTGCGAGAAGGACGATCTCGCTTCCCATACCTCGTCTTCTTCCACCAAGCTGATCCACGGCGGGCTGCGCTACCTCGAGTACTACGAGTTCTCGCTGGTGCGCAAGGCGCTGCAGGAGCGCGAGGTGCTGCTCAAGAGCGCGCCGCACATCATGTGGCCGCTGCGCTT
Source organism: Variovorax sp. 20P10.2.4 (assembly GCF_058244205.1). NCBI lineage: Bacteria > Pseudomonadati > Pseudomonadota > Betaproteobacteria > Burkholderiales > Comamonadaceae > Variovorax > Variovorax sp. 20P10.2.4. The sequence continues at coordinate 1,993 of NZ_JBZAYE010000443.1, read as the reverse complement.
CGTGATGCCGCACGACCCCTCGATGCGCCCGGCCTGGATGATCCGCATCGGCCTGTTCCTCTACGACCACCTCGCCAAACGCGAGGTACTGCCGGCCTCGCGCGGCGTGGACCTGCGCACCCATGCCGCGGGCGCGCCGCTCAAGCCGCAGTTCAAGCGCGGCTTCGTCTATTCGGACGGCTGGGTCGACGACGCGCGGCTGGTGGTGCTCAACGCGCTCGATGCGCGCGCACGCGGCGCCGAGGTGCTCACGCGCACCCGCTGCGTGCATGCGCGGCGCGAGGCCGACGGCTGGACCGCGGTGCTCGAGGGCCCCGACGGCACGCACCGAACGGTGCGCGCCCGCGCGGTCGTGAATGCGGCCGGGCCCTGGGCCGAATCCTTCCTGCGCGGCGTGGCGAAGCCCGCCAACGGCGAGGCACTGGCCACCAAGAGCCTGCGGCTCGTGAAGGGCAGCCACATCGTGGTGCCGCGCGTGTTCGCGCACGACCATGCCTACATCTTCCAGAACCCCGACAAGCGGATCATCTTCGCGATCCCCTACCAGGACGACTTCACGCTGATCGGCACCACCGACATCGAGCTGCATGGCGACGACCCGGGCGCGGCGCGCATCGCCGACGAGGAGGTCGAGTACCTCTGCACCCAGGCCAGCCGCTATTTCGAGAAGCCGATCGCGCCGAGCGACGTGGTGTGGACCTACTCGGGCGTGCGCCCGCTGCTCGACGATGCCTCGGGCGATCCGTCGGCGGTCACGCGCGACTACATGCTCGAGTCGAACACCGCCGCCGCGCCGCTGCTGTCGGTGTGGGGCGGCAAGATCACCACCTTCCGCAAGCTGGCCGAGGACGCCGCCGACGAGGTCGGCCGCATGCTGGGCCAGCCGAACAGCCAGCGCCCGGCCTGGACCGAGGGCGCCTTCCTCGCGGGCGGTGACCTGTCGGCCTGGATCGGCGCGGCGCAGCGGCCCGACGGCGACTTCGAACGCTTCCTGGCCGCCGTGCAGCAGCGCTACGGCTGGCTCGACGCCAAGCTCGCGCGCCGGCTCGCGCGTGCCTACGGCGCGCGCATCGGCGAGCTGCTCGGCGATGCCGCATCGATGGCCGACCTCGGCGCCGAGGTGGCGCCCGGCCTGCACGAGCGCGAGCTGCGCTTCCTGCAGCGCGACGAATGGGTGGTGAGCGCCGACGACGTGCTGTGGCGCCGCTCCAAGCTCGGGCTGCGCTACACGCCGCAGCAGCGCCGGCAGGTGGCCGACTGGCTGGACGCGCGGCAGGAGATTCCGGCAATGCAAGGGAGGGAAGGCTGATGCAGCTGTCACTGGAGCGCGTGACCAAGAAGGTCGGCGCGCAAACCTGGCTCTACGAGCAGAGCATCGCGCCCAAGAGCGGCGCGGTGACCGTGCTGCTCGGCGCCACGCAGGCCGGCAAGACCAGCCTGATGCGGCTGATGGCCGGCCTCGACACGCCCACCGAGGGCCGGGTGCTGGTCGACGGCCAGGACGTCACCGGCATGCCGGTGCGCGAACGCAACGTGGCGATGGTCTACCAGCAGTTCATCAACTACCCCTCGCTGAAGGTGGCCGACAACATCGCCTCGCCGCTCAAGCTGCGCGGCGAATCGAACATCGACGCGCGCGTGCGCGCGCTGGCCGACAAGCTGTCCATCGGCATGTTCCTCGACCGCTATCCGCAGGAGCTCTCGGGTGGCCAGCAGCAGCGCGTGGCGCTGGCGCGCGCGCTGGCCAAGAACGCGCCGCTGATGCTGCTCGACGAGCCGCTGGTGAACCTCGACTACAAGCTGCGCGAAGGCCTGCGCGAGGAACTCACGCAACTGTTCGCGGCCGGCGACTCGACCGTGATCTACGCCACCACCGAGCCCGGCGAGGCGCTGCTGCTCGGCGGCCATACCGCGGTGATGGATGCCGGCGAGCTGCTGCAGTACGGCCCGACCGCGGAGGTGTTCCATGCGCCGCAGTCGCTGCGCGTGGCGC
>NZ_JBZAYE010000442.1:0-6181 GCF_058244205.1 Variovorax sp. 20P10.2.4 | reverse complement strand
AGCCGGTGCGCATCCTCGTGCCCTACACCACGGGTCAGTCGGCCGACCTGTTCGGCCGCATGGTCGCGATCGAACTCGGCAAGCTGTGGCCGCAGCAGGTGTTCATCGACAACAAGGGCGGCGGCGCCAGCATCCCCGGCATGCTCGCGGGCCGCAATGCCGCGCCCGACGGCTACACGCTGACGGTCGGCGGCAGCGGGCCGATGGCGATCAACCCCGGGCTCTACGGCAAGAAGCTGCCCTACGACCCGCTGGCCGATTTCATTCCGGTGCACGGCCTGTTTCTCTCGCCGCTGGTGGTGCTCGCCAATCCCGCGGCCGGCATCGATTCGTTCAGGCAGCTGGTCGAGTCCGCGAAGCGCAAGCCCGGCACCGAGAAATGGGGCGTGGCCGGCCTGGGCACCTCGCCACACCTCGCGGGCGAACTGATCAAGGCCAAGGCGCAGATCGACGTGGTGGCCGTACCCTACCGCGGCAGCGGCGTGATGCTCAGCGACCTGCTGGGCGGACAGGTCACGCTGGGCGTGGACACGGTCTCGGCCGCCATCTCCTACGTGCGCAGCGGGCAGCTCAAGGCGCTCGCCGTCACCTCGGCCAAACGCGTGCCGCAGCTGCCCGACGTGCCGACCGTGGCCGAGAGCGGCTTCCCGGGCGTCGAGGCCGTCGGCTGGGCCGGCTTCCTGCTGCCGCTGCACACGCCGCCGGCCGTGGTCGCGGCCGCCGAGCAGGGCATCCACCGCGTGATGTCCGACCCCGCGATCCAGGAGGCGATGACGCAGCGCGGCGCGCTGCCCGACCTGCGCGGCGGCGGTGCCTTCGGCGCCTTTGTCAAGGCCGAGGTCCCGAAGTGGACCGAGCTGATCGTCGCCAACGGCATCAAGGTCAACCAGTAGGCCGGCCGCAATCCCACACTCTTTCATCCGCCACAGGAGCCTTCGTGTCCGCCACCCTCACCCCGCCGCGCCGCCAGCGCCTCCAACGTTCCGAACTCGCGGTGCCCGCCACCTCGGAACGCTTCTTCGCCAAGGCCTGCGCGAGCGATGCCGACGTCGTCTTCCTCGACCTCGAGGACGCGGTGGCCGACGCCTTCAAGGACCAGGCCCGGCGCCAGGCCGTCGAGGCCCTCAACGCGCTCGACTGGGGCCGCAAGAGCATGGCCGTGCGCATCAACGGCCTCGACACACCCTGGGCCCTGCGCGACCTGGTCGACATCGTGAGCGAGTGCCCGCGGCTGGACATGGTGCTGCTGCCCAAGGCCGGCACCGCCTTCGACGTGCAGTTCGTCGCGCAGGTGCTGACGGCCATCGAACGCGAGAAGGGGCGCGACAAGCGCGTGGGCATCGAGGTGCTGATCGAGACCTCGCAGGGCGTCGCGCATGCCGAGGAGATCGCCGCCTCGTCCGACCGGCTGGAGGCGATGATCTTCGGCGTCGGCGACTACACGGTCGACATGCGCACCAACGACTTCGTGTTCGGCACGCCGAGCGAGCGCTATGCGGTGCTCACCGCCCCCGACGCGCAGGGCGTTCGCCACCGGCACTGGAACGACCAGTGGCACTTCGCGCTCGCGCGCATCGCCAATGCCTGCCGCGCCTACGGCGTGCGCGCCATCGACGGGCCCTTCACCGACTTCGGCGATGCCGAGGGCTACCGCGCCTCGGCCACGCGCTCGGCGGCGCTGGGCTTCGAGGGCAAGTGGGCCATCCATCCCTCGCAGGTGGCGATCGCCAACGAGGTCTACTCGCCCTCGGCCGGACAACTGGCCTGGGCCGACAAGGTGCTCGGCACGCTCGAAGCGGCCGCCGCGCAGGGCAACGGGGCCATCGGCGAGAAGGGCGTGCTGATCGACCTGGCCCATGCCAAGCTCGCGCGCTCGCTGCAGCAGCGCCAGGCCACGATCGACCGGCACACGGGCGGCAACGCCGATCGGCGCTGAGATGGCAGAGGCTCCATCCGCCCCCCTGGCCGGCGTGCGCGTGCTCGACATCGCGACCTTCGTGGCCGCGCCCTTCAGCGGCACCATCCTCGCGGACTTCGGTGCCGACGTGATCAAGATCGAGCAGCCCGAGGGCGGCGATCCGCTGCGCAAGTTCGGCACGCCCACCGAATGCGGCGACACCCTGGTGTGGCTCAGCGAGGCGCGCAACAAGCGCTTCGTGACGCTGGACCTGCGCGTGCCCGAGGGCCGCGAACTGTTCCTCCGGCTGGTGGCGCAGTCCGACGCCGTGCTCGAGAACTTCCGCCCCGGCACCATGGAGCGCTGGGGCCTGAACTTCGAGACCTTGCGCAAGGCCAATCCGCGCATCGTGCTGCTGCGCGTGAGCGCCTACGGCCAGACCGGCCCCTACCGCGAGAAGCCCGGCTTCGCGCGCGTGGCGCACGGCTTCGGCGGGCTCTCGCACCTCGCGGGCATGAGCGACGGGCCGCCCGTGGTGCCGGGCTCGACCTCGCTGGCCGACTACATCTCGGGCCTGTGGGGCGCGCTCGGCGTGCTGCTGGCGCTGCGCGTCGCCGACCAGACCGGCGAGGGCCAGGTCATCGACGTCTCGCTCTACGAATCGATCTTCCGGCTGCTCGACGAACTGGTGCCGGCCTACGGCAAGTTCGGCGAGGTGCGGCAGCGGCTCGGCGCCGACGTGCCGCACGTGGTGCCGCATGGCCACTGGCAGACGGCCGAGGGCAAGTGGGTGGCGCTGGCCTGCTCGAGCGACAAGATCTTCGAGCGCCTGGCCCACCTGATGGAACGGCCCGAGCTCGTGGCGCCCGACCGCTTCGCGACCAATGCGCAGCGGCTCGCGGGTCGCGCCGAGATCAATGCCGCCATCGCCGGCTGGATCGGCCGGCTCGAGCTCGACGAGGCGGTGGCACGTTGCGACGCGGCCGGCGTGCCCTGCGGGCCGATCATGGCGATCGACGACATCTTCGCCGACCCGCAGTACGCGGCACGCGGCAACCTGCAGCGGGTGCAGGACCCGCGCGTGGGCGAGCTCGTGGTGCCGGCCGCCGTGCCGCGGATGTCGAAGACGCCGCCGCTGCTGCGCCACCTGGGCGGCGCGCTCGGCGCGCACACGCAGGAGGTGCTCGGCGAACTGCTGGGCCTCGATGCCGAAGCGCTGGCGCGGCTGCGTGCCGCGCATGCGCTGTGACCCGGTCTCCTTTCACTCACGACAAGCGCTCATGCATTCCACGCCCGTTCATCCCTCAGCCGCGCTGTTCTCCGGCGAGAAGCTCATTCCCGCCCTCGCGCCCTGCGAGCACTACGCGGGCAGCGAGAAGCTGATCCACAAGGCGCTGCAGCTGCAGTCCGAACTCGGCCCGGTCTTCGACCTGACCTGCGACTGCGAGGACGGCGCCGCGGCAGGCGAGGAGAAGGCGCACGCCGAGATGGCCGCGCGCGCCATCGCCTCGGACGCCAACCGCCACGGCCGGGTCGGCGCGCGCGTGCACGATGCCTCGTCGGCCTTCTGGCGCGCGGACGTCGACACGCTGGTCGGCGAAGCCGGCGACCGGCTGGCCTACCTCACGCTGCCCAAGGCGCAGCGCACCGCCGACGTCATCGCCATGCTCGAACACATCGAGCGGCGCCGCGCTGCGGCCGGTCTCGCGCGCGCCATCCCGGTCCATGTGCTGGTCGAGACCCATGGCGCGCTGCGCGACGTGTTCGAGATCGCGGCACTGCCGGGCCTGGAGGTGCTCGACTTCGGGCTGATGGATTTCGTCAGCGACCACCAGGGCGCGATCGGCTTCGAGGCCATGCGCAGCCCCGGCCAGTTCGAGCATCCGCTGCTGGTGCGCGCCAAGACGCGCATCGTGGCCGCGGCGCTCGCCAACGGCCTCGTGCCGGCGCACAACGTATCGCTGACGCTGCGCGATCCGCTGGCCACGCGCAACGACGCCTGTCGCGCGCGGCACGAGTTCGGCTTCCTGCGCATGTGGAGCGTGCATCCCGATCAGATCCGGCCGATCGTCGAAGCCATGGCGCCCGATGCGAGCCAGGCCGAGCGCGCCGGCGCGATCCTGCTGGCGGCGAGCGAGGCGCAGTGGGGGCCGATACGGCACGAGGGCGAACTGCATGACCGGGCCAGCTACCGCTACTTCTGGAGCGTGCTGCGCGCGGCCGAGGCCGCGGGCGTCGCGCTGCCCGCGCAGGTGCGCGAGCGCTTCTTCGCGGGCTGACGCGGCACGCGGCGAATAATCCGCGTCTTCGCCGCGATCGATGTCCAGCCCGGAACGCCGCGCAGGCGCATCGAAGGAACACGAGCGGTGAGAAGTTCGCGCAGCCCCCAGCCCTCCATCTCCCACGGCACGCAGAGCATCGAGCGCGCCCTGCGCATCCTGCGCGAGCTGGCCGCGCGCGGCGAGTTCGGCTGGCGGCTGTCGGACCTCGCGGCGCGCTGCGAGGTCGACAAGGGCACCGTGCACCGCGTGCTCTCGTGCCTGGTGCGCGAACGCTTCGTGCAGCAGCGCAGCACCGACAAGCACTACTTCCCCGGCCCGATGCTGTACGAGCTCGGCCTCTCGCTGCCCGGCTACGCGGCTTTCCAGCAGGCGTGCGAACGCCGCCTGGCGAAGCTGGCGGCGCAGACCGAGGCCATCGCCTGGCTGATCCTGCGCAGCGGCAACGAGTACGTCTGCGCGGTGCGCCAGGGCTCGCTCGAGCTGCGCGGCCTGATGGTGCATGCGGGCACGCGGCGGCCGCTGTTCACCTCGGTCGGCGGCGTCGCGATCCTGCAGACCCTGCCCTCGCTCGAGACCGAGAACATCCTCGCCGACAACATGCAGCAGGAGATCGCGCAGCGCGGCAGCGGCCGCCTCGACGCGCTCGAGAAGATGCGCGACCGCTCGCGGCGCCATGGCTTCGGCGTCAATCTCGGCGACGTGGTGACCGGCGTGCATGCCTTCGCGGTGCCGGTGTGTGCCGACAACGGGCGCGCGATGGCCGCGGTGTGCCTCACCGGGCTGGCCGAGCAGTTCGGCGAGCCGAGGCTGGCCGAAGTCCGCGCGGCGCTCGGCGAGGTGGCTGCGGCGGTGGAGCAGGATGCACGCGAATTGCTCGGCGGTGTCATGCACATGGGGCAGACGGGGCACACAGGCGCGGCCGCCGAGCCTTGAACACCGGCGCACCGCGCGACAAGTTCAAACTGTGAAACTCCGCTGCCCGGCCCTATGGGCAGCGAAAAGACCGCTCGATATTCTCGATCGCAGAGACAACTCACGACGAGAAACGATGAACGTAGACACCGCGGTCAACCTCGAGGACCTGCGCTCGATGGCACGGCGCAAGCTGCCGCGGATCGCCTTCGATTTCATCGATGGCGGCGTGGACGACGAGGACTGCATGCGGCGCAACCGCGAGGCCTTCCGCCGCTTCCAGCTGGTGCCGCGCTACCTCGTCGACGTGTCGCAACGCGACCAGTCCACCGAACTGCTGGGCCGGCGCCATGCGAGCCCCTTCGGCATCTCGCCCACGGGCCTGGCCGGGCTGTTCCATCCGGGTGCCGACGAACTGCTCGCGCAGGCCGCGCGCGCGGCCGACGTGCCCTTCCTGCTGTCGAGCGCGAGCAATGCCTCGGTCGAGGCGGTCGCGAAGCTCGCGCCCGAGCATGTCTGGTTCCAGATCTACGGCACGCGCGAGGAGCGCATCAACGCCGATCTCGTCGAGCGCGCACGCGATGCCGGCGTGCGCACGCTGGTGGTGTCGGTCGACGTGCCGGTGAACTCCAACCGCGAGCGCAACCGGCGCAACGGCTTCTCGCGCCCTTTCCGGATGACGCCCGGCGTGGTGCTCGAGGCGCTCGGCCATCCGGCCTGGGTGCTGCGCTACCTGCGCAGCGGCGGCATCCCGATGATGAGCAACTGGGCGCCCTATGGCCGCGCCGGCGCCTCCGCGTCCGAGGTCGCCGACCTCTACGGCACGCTGACACCGGCGCCCATGATCACGTGGCGCACGCTCGAGCGCATCCGCGCGGACTGGAGCGGCCCGCTCGCCGTGAAGGGCCTGCTGCATCCCGACGATGCGCGCCAGGCCGCGGCGCTCGGCGTCGATGCGATCGTGGTCTCGAACCATGGCGGGCGCCAGCTCGACGTGGCGCCCACGCCGCTCGAGATGCTGCCCGCGATCCGCGCGGCGGTCGGCGAGCGCGTGGAGCTGCTGCTCGACAGCGGCGTGCGCCGCGGTTCC
>NZ_JBZAYE010000441.1:0-6183 GCF_058244205.1 Variovorax sp. 20P10.2.4 | reverse complement strand
GACGCGGCCGGCAACATCGCGGCCGCGTCGGGCGGCGTGCGCGTCGAGGGCGGCCTGCGGCCCGAAGACCTGTAGCGCGGCCCTACATGCCGCGGTCGCTGCGCTGCCGCTGCGCCGTCATCAGCGCCGTGTGCATGGCCTCGCGCATCGCCGCCAGCGTGCGGCTGTCGTCGTCGGTCTTGCGCGTGACCAGCGACAGCTGCAGCATCGGCGCGCCGCGGCCGAGCCGCACGATGCGCACCGGGTAGGTCGCCACCAGCCCCGGGTCCGCGATCTGCACCACCGAGATACCCAGGCCGCCGCTGACCATGGCGACGATGGCGGGCGTGCTGTCGAACTCCAGCGTGCCGCGCTTCTCGCGCACCTGCGTGCTCACGAAGCGCGCGGCCAGCGTGCCGGTGACGGTGGAACGGTCGTAGCGAATCCAGTCGTACTGCTTGAACAGCGCGGCCACCGAGCTCTCGGTGGCCGTGGGCGGCGCCACCAGTACCAGCTCGCGCCGCAGCATCGGCTGCCAGCGCAGCCGCGCCGAACCGCCGCTCTCGGGCTGCGCCACCAGCGCCGCATCGAGGTCGCCGGCCTTCACCGCCGCGATCAGCGACGCGCTGCGGCCGCGCGCCGGGCGCAGCTCCAGCCGCGGATAGCGCTCGCGCAGCAGCCGCATCGTGGCGGGCAGCACGATGGGCTGCATCGACTCGATCACGCCGAGCCGCACGCTGCCCTCGATGCTCACGGTCGCGCGCTTGCGCAGCGACTCGAGCTGCTGCAGCGCATCGCGCATGACCGAGGAGACCTCGTGCGCCAGCTTCATCGGCTTGACCTGCAGGCCCGAGCGGTCGAACAGCGGCTGGCCCAGGTAGGCCTCGAGCTGCTTCATCTGCATGCTGATGGCGCTGGGCGTGAGGTTCATCTCGTGCGCGGCCGCCGCCAGGGTGCCGCCGCGCAACACGGCATCGAGCGTGGAGAAGGCGTCGATCTTCATCAAATTTCCTTATCTAAGACTTGAAATAGTGTCGCTTTTTCTTTGCATCGCGCGGTCCTAGACTTTTTCGAACGACACCCGAGGACCCGATCGAATGAAAGACACGCAACCCGCCGCCCCTCTTGCCTGGACCGCCGAAGAGGTGCGCCAGGACAGCTCCTGGATCCAGCGCCTCAGCGAGGCGGAGGTCGACGGCTTCCGCTCGGCGCTGCGGCATGCGGTCGCGCTCGGCAAGCCGCTGCTCTCGATGACGCAGGCGGACTTCCCGCTGCCCGCGGCCTCGCGCGAAGCGCTGGCCCGCGCCGTCGCGACCACCCAGGGCCGCTGGGGCATGTGCCTGCTCAAGGGCTTTCCGGTCGACGAATGGAGCGAGGACGAGACGCGCACCGCCTACTGGGGCATGAGCCTGCACATGGGCGTCGGCCGCACGCAAAACCGCGCCAGCCAGGTCATGAACGACGTGCGCGACGAAGGCGGCGACTACAAGGTCAAGGGCGGCCGCGGCTACAACACCAGCGCCGGCCTCGATTTCCACCAGGACTCGTGCGACGTGGTGGGCCTGCTGTGCCGGCGCACGGCCAAGAGCGGCGGCACCAGCAAGGTCATCAGCTCGATCCGGCTGCGCGACGAGGTGCAGCGCCTGCGCCCCGACCTGATCCCGGTGCTGCAGCAGCCCTTCTTCCACAGCTACCAGGGCACACAGGATCCGTCGCAGCCGCCGTTCTACCGCTGCCCGATCTTCGGCAGCGACCCGGTGCATTTCGCCGCCCGCACCAACCGCAAGAACACCGATGCGGCGCAGCGCGACTTCCCCGAGGTGCCGCGCCTCACGCCGCAGCAGGTCGAGGCCCTCGACCTGCTCGACGAGCTGATGCCGAGCCCGCTGCTGTGCTACTCCATGACCCTGGAGCGCGGCGACCTGCAGCTGCTCAACAACTACGTGACCCTGCATTCGCGCACGCCCTTCGAGGACTTCGAGGCGCCCGACGACAAGCGCCACCTGCTGCGCCTGTGGCTCGCGATCCCCTCGTCGCAACCGCTGCCCGCGGCCTTCGAGGAGTACTACGGCGACGTGCGCGCGGGCGCGGTGCGCGGCGGCGTTCGCGGCAGCGCGATCACGTCCGAGTTCCTGGCCTACGAGCAACGGCAGGCCCAGGCCCTGAACATGCGGCTCGAGCCCTGGCGACCGAAGCGGCTGGCGGCGGACGCCCTGGCCTGAACCGCGCGCCGGCACCGGCCGGCCCGGCCCCCGATGACAACGAAAGAGAGACAAGCATGCTTCGACGCAGATTCATCGCCGCGGGCGCCAGCGCCTCGGCCCTCGCGAGCTTCGGCGTTCGCGCGCAGCAGGTCACGCGCCTGCTCGTGGGCGCGACGCCCGGCGGCGGCACCGACATCGTGGCGCGCGCGCTGGCGCAGGAGCTCACCACGCGCCTGGGCCACCAGTTCATCGTCGAGAACCGCCCGGGCGCGGCCGGCAACATCGCGGCACTGGCCGTGGCCAAGGCGCCCACCGACGGCAGCGCGCTGCTGCTGAGCTACACCAGCCACGCCATCAATGCCTCGCTGTACCCGAGCCTCCCCTTCGATCCGCAGAAGGACTTCACGCCGCTCGCGGGCATCGCCAGCCTGCCGGCCATCCTGATCGCGCGGCCCACGCTCCCGGCCAACGACGTGCGCGAGCTGATCGCGCTGGCCAGGCGCGAGCCCGGCAAGCTCAACGTGGCGATCGCGGGCTTGGGCAGCGCCAACCACCTCGCGGGCGAGATGCTCAAGCGCGACGCGGGCATCGACATCGTGGGCGTGCCCTACAAGGGCACCGGGCCGGCCATCGCCGACGTGGTGGCGGGACAGATCGACCTGGCCTTCGCGGGTGTCGCCACGGTGCAGCAGCTCGTGAAGGCCAGGCGCCTCAAGGCCCTGGGCGTGACGAGCGAGAAGCGCCTCGCGGCCTTTCCCGACGTGCCGGCCGTGGCGGAAGTGCTGCCCGGCTATGCGTACAGCTCGTGGTATGGCCTGTTCGGGCCGGCGCAGATGCCCGCGCCGCTGGTGGCCCGGATCGCCGACGCCGCGCGCGCCGCGCTGGGTTCCGAACTCATGCGCGCGCGCTTCAGGGACGAGGGCCTGGTGCCGATGGGCACCGGCCCCGAGGAGTTCGGCGCCTTCGTGCGCAGCGAGATCACGCGCTGGGGCAAGGTGGTGGCGGCCACGGGCGCCAAGCCCGAATGAGCGGCGGGCGGGCGCCGCGGGCCCGCGACGCGCTTCTCCGAGCGCCTGCAAGGGTTTCCCCTTAAGACTAGCCTTCGCGTCCTCCCACGGCGTCGCCGGACGCCGCAGCACTCTTCTTTCCGCGAGCGATGGCCTCCCTGTTTTCCCGTCAAGAGATCCATGCGGTCGGCCCGGGCCTGCCGGCCCACGAACGCTTCGGTTCGCTGCTCGCCGTCATGCTGGGCGTGTGCGTGGCCAGCCTCGACACCGCGATCGCCAACACCGCCCTGCCCACCATCGCCAACGAACTGCGCGTGAGCGAGGCGGCCTCGACCTGGGTCGTCAGCGGCTACCAGCTCGCGATGGTGGCCGCGCTGCTGCCGGCCGCCGCGCTCGGCGACGTGCTCGGCCACCGGCGCGTGTTCCTCTGGGGCCTGGTGCTGTTCACCGTGTCCTCGCTGGGCTGCGGCCTGGCCGATTCGCTGCCCGCGCTGGTCGGCTGGCGCGTGGTGCAGGGCCTGGGCGCCGCCGGCGTGATGGGCGTGAACGGCGCGCTGGTACGCGTCATCTACCCCTCGGGCATGCTGGGGCGCGGCCTGGGCGTGAACGCGCTCGTCGTGGGGCTGGCCTTCGCGGGCGGACCCACGGCGGCATCGCTGGTGCTGCTGCTGGGCTCGTGGCACTGGCTGTTCCTGATCAACGTGCCGATCTGCGCGGTGGCGGTGTTCTACGGCCTGCGCTTCCTGCCGGCCACCGAGCGCCACGGCCACGGTTTCGACGGCCTGGCCGCGCTGCTGTGCGCCGCCGCGCTCGCGCTGCTGGCCTCCACACTCACCGAGGCCGCGCACCAGGCCACCGTCGAGTCGGTGGTCGTGCAGGCGGTGCTGGGCTTCGGGCTGCTGGCCTGGCTGCTCAAGCGCCAGTCCGGGCATCCGGCGCCGATCCTGGCCGTGGACCTGCTGCGCAATCCCGTGTTCGCGCTGTCGGCGGCCACGGCCGTGTGCTCGTTCGCGGCGCAGGCGCTGGCCTTCATCTCGCTGCCCTTCCTGTTCCAGGCGCTGCTGGGCTACTCGCAGGTCGAGACCGGCTTCCTCATCACGCCGTGGCCGCTGGTGGTGGCCGCGATGGCCCCCGTGGCCGGGCGCCTGTCGGACCGCTACGAGTCGGGCATGCTCTGCGGCGTCGGGCTGGCGCTGCTCGCGCTGGGCCTGCTGTCGCTGGCGCTGCTGCCGCCGCATCCCACGGTGGCCGGCATCGTCTGGCGCATGGCGCTGTGCGGCGCGGGCTTCGGCTTCTTCCAGTCGCCGAACCTGCGCGCCATCATGGGCTCGGCCCCGGCCTCGCGCAGCGGCGGTGCCAGCGGCATGGTCGGCACGGTGCGGTTGCTGGGCCAGTCCTCGGGCGCGGCGCTGGTGGCGGCCTGCTTCCATGTGTCGAGCACGAATGGCGCGGTGTACGCGCTGTGGCTGGGCACGGCGTGCGCGGCGAGCGCCGCCGTGTTCAGCTTCATGCGGCTCCGGCGGCGGGCGCTGGCGGTCTAACTACTTCCGGTTGGTGAAGCTGGCATTGCCCAGCCCGGTGCCGATGGTCAGCACCGCCCAGTGCCCGACATCGCGCATGAACGGCAACTCGCTCAAGCCCTGCACCACCGCGTCGTTGTGCATCAGCACCAGCGTCGGGCCCGAGCCGATCATCGGCATGCGGCGCCACAGCGCGCTCGGCAGGTGGAAGTTCTCGCTCTCCCAGTCGCCCGGCAGGTTCTGCGCGCCGCGCGCGATCGAGCCGTCCTTGCGGATCAGGCCCGGGCAGGCGATGCCGATGAAGGGCGCGAGCCGGATCTTCTTGCGCTCGGCATAGCGCACCATGTCCTCGAGCATGCCGGCCACGTGCTCGACGAAGTTGGTGCGGCTGGGCTTCTCGTCGGCATGGCGCCACTTCTCGCGCCGCACCACCTTCGCGAGCGAGAAGTCGCGCGCCTTGCGGTGGCGCGTCTTCACGATGCCGCAGCGCACGTTGGTGCCGCCGATGTCGATCGCGAGGATCGCGTCGTGCTTCTTGAGCATCTCGGGCGGCGTCAGGTGCACCCAGCCGATCAGCCCGCCGTCGTCGACCTCGTGCGAGAGCCGGCCGAGCTGCACGTGCACGCCCATCTCCTCGAGGATGGCGCCGGCCTCGAGGATCGCGCGCTCGCCGGCCTCGCTCTCGGGAAAGCCGCCGCCCACCACGATGCGCTCGACCTTCTCCCATGAAGGCTGGTGCAGGAAGCGCTGGATCACGGCCGCGAGTTCCTGCGCGAACTCGCCGATCGCGCTGTGCATCACGTTGGCCGCGTCGCTGACCTTCTGGCCGCGCAGCAGCCGGTCGAGCTCCTTCTTGCTCATGTCGCGCGAATGTCGCAGGCCCAGCGGATCGGTGCCGTCGCTGCGGTGCTTGCGGCGCCAGCGCTCGAGCAGCGCGCGAAACGCGGTCTGGCTCGCCTGGTCGCCGACGAAGCCCTCGTTGTCGCGCAACTGCAGGCTGTAGCCGTCGACCTGCAGCTTGGGCAGCTCGCGCAGGCCGTGGACGTCGGGGCCGGGCAGGTCGATCTTGGGAGGCTGGCGGGGCTTGGCCGTGGGCTTGGTCGTGGTCTTGGAAGACTTCTTGGCGGGCTTGGGATTCATGGCTTTCGACTATGCGACGTGGCGCGGTGCGAACGCATCGGCTTCGCGCACCACGGCGTGTAGGAGACGGGCGGGTACCGCCACGGCTCAGACGGCCGGCAGCGACGCGAGCAGGCGCTCGGCGAGCGCGCCCGGCACTCTTCTCGTCACCGCATGCACCTCGAGTTCGAGCGCAAAACCGCGCGGCAGCTCGGCCCAGGCCACGCCCGAGGGCGCCAGCCGCTTCAGCCCGGACTGGACGATCGCCAGCCCGAGCCCGCAGGCCACCAGCTCGAGCACGGTGGAAGGCTCGGCCGCCTCGTGGCGGATGGCGGGCGTGAAGCCCGCGCGCCG
>NZ_JBZAYE010000440.1:0-6197 GCF_058244205.1 Variovorax sp. 20P10.2.4 | reverse complement strand
GCGCAGTGGCTGCGTCCTCCGGCGCCGGTCTATCCGCAGTTGAGTTCGCGGCTCGGCGAGGCCGGCACGGTGACCATTGCCGTGTACTTCAACCGCAGCGGCCTCGTGCGCCGTGCCGAAATCCTCAAGTCCAGCGGCTACGACCGCCTCGACCGCGCGGCCCGCGATGCGGTGCTGAAGTCGTCCGTGACCGTGAGCAACTATCCGAACGCGAGCGACGAGACCCTCTTCATGCTGCCCGCGCCCATCGTTTTCAACCAACCTAAGTAACTGAGACCCCTATGGATTCCCAATTTGGCTTGATGAATGTCTGGCACCAAGGCGACTTCGTCACCAAGGCCGTCGCGGTGCTGTTGATCGCCATGTCGCTCGCGTCGTGGATCGTGATCATCGTCAAGGCGCTCGACGTCATCCGCTACAAGCGTCTCGCCAAGCAGTCGCAGGACTTCTGGCACAGCGAGGATTTCGCCACCGCGCTCAACAAGCTCGGCAAGGACGACAGCAACCCCTTCCGCGCCCTGGCGCTCGAGGGCCGCGAAGCCGCCGCGCACCATCGCAACACCAAGGCGCACCTGCATGACGCGCTCGACGTCAGCGACTGGATCACGCGTTCGCTGCGCAACGGCATCGACGCCTTCACCGCGCGCCTGCAGACCGGCCTGGCCGTGCTGGCGTCGGTCGGTTCGACCGCGCCCTTCATCGGCCTGTTCGGTACCGTCTGGGGCATCTACCACGCGCTGATGAGCATCGGCTCGGCCGGCCAGGCCACGATCGACAAGGTCGCGGGCCCGATCGGCGAAGCGCTGATCATGACGGCCCTGGGCCTCGCGGTCGCCATCCCCGCCGTGCTCGGCTACAACGCCCTGGTGCGCGGCAACAAGTTCGTGCTGACCAAGCTCAACGCCTTCGCGCACGACCTGCACGCCTACTTCGTGACCGGTGCCCGCGTCCAGAGCGGCGCCGAATCGATCGTGGTTCCGCTCAAGAAGGGCTGAGCATCATGGCTTTCGGAACCCAAGACGAACCCGATGAGGTGATGAACGAGATCAACATGACGCCGCTGGTCGACGTCATGCTGGTGCTCCTGATCATCTTCATCATCACCGTGCCGGTGATGAAGCACGCGGTGAACATCGACCTGCCGCGCGCCACCAGCGAACCCGAGCAGCCGAAGCCCGAGAACATCCTGTTCAGCGTGACGGCCGAGGGCGACTACTACTGGAACGACCAGAAGATCTCCGACAGCGAGCTGCCCACCCGCCTCGCCGCCGAGGCCGCCAAGGAACCGCAGCCCGAGCTGCACATCCGTGGCGACAAGGCGGTGCGCTATGAGCGCGTGGCCAAGGCGATGTCGGAGGCGCGCGAAGCCGGCGTGCGCAAGATCGGTTTCATCACCGAACCCGACGCGAAATAACTGCCCCACGGGTCACAAAATTTTTCATCGCAGCGATTGACTTCTTGTTGAGAATTATTATCATTCAACCATCGCTTCGATAAGAGGAATTCGAGATGCCAGCCACCACCAACGCCTTTGCTGTTCTGAGCCACCCTTCGCTCGATCAATCGGGCGGCGGTCACGCCACCATCCAGGCTCAACGACCGGTTCCAATGGTCGAGAGCACCGAGCTGCTCAAGGGCAGCAAGACCGTCGGCATCATGCACAACGGCTCGCTGTACCGCCTGCAGGCCACCAAACTGGGCAAACTGATCCTGACCAAATAGGTCCCGGTCAGCCCGCCCCTCGCGCAAGTTTCATCGTGGGGCGACTCCAGGAGATTCATTTCTCCGAAGGGTCGTTTTTTGCTAGCCAACGGTTCGCCGACTAGCCAAGCTTTTTTTCACGCTGAACGTCCAATCAAAAACGCCGACTCTCGAGTCGGCGTTTTCGTTCGTGCAGGGCGCCAAGGCGCCCATGCGGCAGCTCAGAGACCGAGAGCCGCGATGCCGGCCTTGGCGACCTGCGCATCCTCGTTCGACTTCACGCCGCTGACACCCACGGCACCGATCACGTGGCCGTCCTTCACGATCGGCACGCCGCCTTCGAGCAGGCCGTGCACCAGCGGTGCCGTCAGGAAAGCGGTGCGGCCGCCGTTGATGATGTCCTCGTAAACCTTGCTCTCGCGGCGGCCCAGCGCGGCCGTGTGGGCCTTGGCCGGTGCGATGTGCGAGGACAGCGCGGCCGCGCCGTCGAGGCGCTGCAGCCACAGCAGGTTGCCCGCATCGTCGGCGATGGCGATCGTCACGGCCCAGTTGTTCTTGAGCGCCTCGGCTTCGGCGGCGGCGGCGATCAGCTTGACATCGGCGAGTTCAAGGAATGATTTGGTTTGCATGATGGTGATCAAAGTCTTGTTGCGTCGAACCCCAGAGCATACCGGCCCGCCGCGCGGCCTCCCCCTGTCGGACGGCGCGCCGTCTAAGGAACACCCCCCATACGGTCTTTGCGGGCCGCGCTCTTGCAGACTTCTAGAATGCGCCCAACTGCTACGGCAGCAACCACAGGAGCTTCGGCCATGAACGACCGCGTTACAACCCTCGACACTTCCACCGGCTACGGCCAGGTGCTGCCGCAGGCTGACCGCCAACGCGTGCTGCGCAACACCTACTGGCTGCTGGCGCTGAGCCTTCTTCCCACCGTGCTGGGCGCCTGGCTGGGCGTGCAGACCGGCATCACCCGTTCGCTGACCGGCGGCCTCGGACTCATCGTCTTCCTCGGCGGTGCCTTCGGCTTCATGTTCGCGATCGAGAAGACCAAGAACTCGGCCGCCGGCGTGCCGGTGCTGCTGGCCTTCACCTTCTTCATGGGCCTGATGCTCTCGCGCCTGATCTCGATGGTGCTGGGCTTCAAGAACGGCCCCGAACTGATCATGACGGCCTTCGGCGGCACCGCCGGCGTGTTCTTCGTGATGGCCTCGCTGGCCACCGTGATCAAGCGCGACCTGTCGGGCATGGGCAAGTGGCTGTTCGTCGGCGCGATGGTGCTGATGGTCGGCGCGGTCATCAACGTGTTCGTCGGCTCGACCGCCGGCATGTTCGCGATCTCGGTCGCCGCCATCGGCATCTTCTCGGCCTACATGCTCTATGACCTGAAGCAGATCATCGACGGCGGCGAAACCAACTACATCAGCGCGACGCTCGCCCTGTACCTCGACCTGTTCAACGTGTTCCAGAGCCTGCTGGCGCTGCTGGGCCTCGCGGGCGGCGAACGCGACTGACGCTTCGTCTTTCGATGGCCCCGCGGCCATCGATCGGTGAAAAAGAAAGGGCCCTTCGGGGCCCTTTCTCATTGCGGCGTCAGGCCCGCCTCATTCGCGCTCGAACACCGCGATCGACTCCACGTGCGCCGTGTGCGGGAACATGTTGACCACGCCCGCGTGCGTGCAGCGATAGCCGGCCTGGTGCACCAGCAAGCCGGCATCGCGCGCCAGCGTCGACGGATTGCAGCTCACGTAGACGATGCGCTTCGGCGGCGTCCAGCCGCCCGTGCGCAGCTCGGGCTGCTGGTGCAGGTCGGCCATCGCCTTGGCCAGCGCGAAGGCGCCCTCGCGCGGCGGATCGACCAGCCACTTGTCGGCCTGCCCGTCGGCGACCAGCATCTCGGGCGTCATCTCGAACAGGTTGCGCGCCACGAACGACGCCGGCGACAGCGCGCGCCGCGCGGGGGTCGCGGGCTGGTTCTTGCGGAAGTTCTCGGTGGCCCGCGCCACCAGCGTGTCGCTGCCCTCGATGCCCAGCACCTCGCGCGCGCGGCTCGCCAGCGGCAGCGTGAAGTTGCCGAGGCCGCAGAACCAGTCGATCACGCGCTCGTCAGCCTGCACGTCGAGCAGGCGCAGCGCCTTGCCCACCAGCGCGCGGTTGATGTGCGGATTGACCTGCGTGAAGTCGGTGGGCCGGAACGGCATCGTCACGCCGAACTCGGGCAGCCCGTAGGCCAGCGGCGTGCCGCCCTCCTCCAGCAGCCGCACCGTGTCGGGCCCCTTGGGCTGCAGCCACCATTGCACCTGCTCGTTCTTCGCGGCGAAGGCCTTGAGGCGACCGATGTCGGCGCCCGACAGCGGCTCGAGATGCCGCAGCACCAGCGCGATGGTGCCGAGCGCCTGGGTGCCCGGTGCATCGCCGCAGGCCAGTTCGATCTGCGGGCAGGTGTCGCGCGCGTCGAGCGAGGCGATCAGCGCGCGCAGCGGCATCAGCATCTGGCTGACCTGCTTGGGCAGCACGGGACAGACCTGCATGTCGGCCAGGTAGCGGCTCTTGCGCTCGTGAAAGCCGATCAGCACCGTGCCCTTCTTGACCACGTGGCGCACCGACAGGCGCGCGCGGTAGCGGTAGTGCCAGGCCGGGCCCTCGAGCGGACGCAACAGGTTCTCGGGACGGACCTTGCCGAGGTGCCAGAGGTTGTCCTCGAGCGCGCGCTGCTTCACCGCCACCTGCGCCGCGGCGTCGAGGTGCTGCATCTTGCAGCCGCCGCAGGCGCCCGTGTGCAGGCCGAAGTGCGGGCAGCCGGGCCGCACGCGCTGCGAGGACTCGCGCCGGATCTGCGTGACCGTGCCCTGCTCCCAGTTGTTCTTGCGGCGATGCACGTTGAGCTGCACCTCTTCGAAGGGCAGCGCACCCTCGATGAACACGACCATGCCGTCGGCCTTGTGCGCCACGCCCTGCGCGTCGAGGTCCAGCGATTCCACGTGCAGCCATTCGCCGCCGGCGTTCGTGGGGGTGTCCGTGGGGGATTTATCTTTCTTGATGGATTCCGTCATGCCCCGATTGTCTCAGCGTGGGAAGAGGCCCTCGCACGAAACCCGGCAGGGCTAGAACAAGGCGTCCCGCCCCACGCCCGAACGCGCGAGCTGGCGCCGCATCTTCGCGAGCGCCTCGTTCTGGATCTGGCGCACGCGCTCGCGCGTCAGGCCCAGCCGCACGCTGAGCACCTCGAGTGTCTCGGGCTCGCGGTCGTGCAGGCCGTAGCGGCCTTCGAGCACCTCGCGCTCGCGCGCATCGAGCGCGGCCACCCAGCTGTCGAGCAGGCGTTCGACCTCGTGCGCCTGGGTCGCGCCCGTGGGATCGCTCTCCTCGCTGTCGGCCGCGACCGAGTCGGACAGCGCGTAGCTCTCTTCGCCATGCGACTCGCCCGCGTCGAGCGAGCGCGGCGCCTCGGCCAGCGCCAGCAGATCGGCCACCGATTGCACGTCCGAGCCCAGCAGCGCCGCCACGTCTTCCACGCGCACCCCGTCGGGCCGGCGCGCCAGGAACTCGGGATCGCCCTCGAGCGTGCGGCGCGCGCGCAGCACCTGCTGCAGTTCACGCACGATGTGCACCGGCAGGCGGATCGTGCGGGACTGGGTCATCAGCGCGCGTTCGACCGACTGGCGTATCCACCAGGTCGCATAGGTCGAGAAGCGGAAGCCGCGCTCGGGCTCGAACTTGGTGATCGCGTGCATCAGGCCGAGGTTGCCCTCCTCGATGAGGTCGGAGAACGGCACGCCGCGGTTGAGGTAGGCCTTCGCGATGTTGACCACGAGCCGCAGGTTGTGCTCGATCATGGACTGGCGCGCCGCGAAGTCGCCGGCTCGCGCGGCGCAGGCGGCCGCGTATTCCTGCTCGGGGGTGAAAAGCTC
Source organism: Variovorax sp. 20P10.2.4 (assembly GCF_058244205.1). Lineage (NCBI taxonomy): Bacteria > Pseudomonadati > Pseudomonadota > Betaproteobacteria > Burkholderiales > Comamonadaceae > Variovorax > Variovorax sp. 20P10.2.4. Next base: position 588 of record NZ_JBZAYE010000440.1, on the reverse strand, counting down.
GGTGCGCCGGATGCGGCGCAGGTAGACGGTGAGCGCGTCGGCCGTGTCGTCGCCGGTGCGCGCGAGCGCTTCGGCGTTCGGCTCCGGCGCGATCAGGCCATCGGGGGAAGAGACAGGCGGCGAGACCTCACCGCCGGATACCGCTTCGGCCGTGCTGCCCGCCGACCGGCGCACGGGCAGCGTGCGACGGGGGCGGGAACCGGCCATGGCATCACCGGTTCGGGAGGTAGCGCGCCGGATCGACCGGCTTGCCCTGGCGACGGATCTCGAAGTGCAGCTTCACGCGATCGGCATCGCTGCTGCCCATCTCGGCGATCTTCTGGCCCTTCTGGACCGACTGGTCTTCCTTCACGAGCAGCGTCTGGTTGTGCGCATAGGCCGTGAGGTAGGTGTTGTTGTGCTTCAGGATGATCAGGTTGCCGTAGCCGCGCAGGCCCGCACCCGCGTACACCACGCGGCCGTCGGCAGCGGCCAGCACCGGGTCGCCGGCCTTGCCGCTGATGTCGAAGCCCTTGTTCTTGGCATCGTCGAAGCCCGCGATCAGCGAACCATGGGCAGGCCAGATCCAGCCGATGTCTTCATCGCCAC
>NZ_JBZAYE010000044.1:0-24186 GCF_058244205.1 Variovorax sp. 20P10.2.4 | reverse complement strand
GTGAGCACGGCCTGCACCGGCGAGGCGTCGCGGCCCGCCACCAGTTCGGCATCGAAGAACACCGGCAGGCCGGTGCGCAGCCCGTACTGCTCCAGCGCCGCGGTCAGCGGTTGCCGCGCGATGTCGAAGCGCATCGCCTCGGCCTGCGCGTGCGCGCTCGCGGCCGCAAAGGCCATGCACGCCGCGAGCACGCAGCTTGCCAGGGAGGAAGGAAGAGGAGGTGCATGCCGCATGAAGTCGATACGCCCGGCGAAGGCCGCCGCCCGGGGGGCATGTCGAGGCGGATGCTAGGAATGCTTCGTGACGTTCAGATGACGAAGAGCGTCGCGGCCGGCCCTTCGCGGCCGGGGTTTTTGAGGCCCTCGGGTAAAATCCGCCCTGGGTGGCATGCCGTTTCGGGCATTCCAGGATTTGCGCAGGTCGGGCCGCCTCGCGGTTTCGCCTCGTCGAGGAATCCCATGTCCCACACCCCGATCCAGTGGATCGCCGCGGCCATCTTTGCCGTCGCCCTGCTCCACACCTTCGGCGCCAAGCAGTTCGAGCGCCTCTCCCACCGCCATCCACGCCATGCCGGCCTGTTCCACCTGCTCGGCGAGGTCGAGGTCGTGTTCGGCTTCTGGGCCATCGTGCTGGTCGTGTCGATGGCGCTGTTTGCTGGCGGCGGCACCGCGCTCGACTATGCCGAGTCGCGCAACTACACCGAGCCGCTGTTCGTCTTCGTCGTGATGGTGATCGCGGCCTCGCGTCCCGTGCTGCGCACGGCGATGTCGCTGGTCGACACGCTCGCGCGCATCGCGCCCGTGCCCACGTCGGTCGCGCGCGCATGGCTGGGCCTCGCGGCGGTGCCGCTGCTCGGATCGCTGATCACCGAGCCCGCCGCCATGACCATCGCCGCGCTGATGCTCGCGCCGCAGATCTTCCGCCCGCGCGTGCCGGAGGCCGTGAAGTACCTCGCGCTGGGCGTGCTGTTCGTCAACATCTCGATCGGCGGCACGCTGACCTCCTATGCCGCGCCGCCGGTGTTGATGGTGGCGACCACCTGGCAATGGGACAGCGCCTTCATGCTCGCCACCTTCGGCTGGAAGGCCGCGCTCGCGGTGCTGCTGAACGCCACCGTCGCCACCTGGGTGCTGCGCAAGCATCTGCAGCCCGCGGCGGGCGACGAGGGCGCGGCGCCCGAAGCGCGCGTTCCGCTGCCGGTGGTCGCGGTGCACCTGGGCCTGCTCGCGGGCGTGGTGCTGTTCGCCCACCATCCGGTGGTGTTCCTCGGCCTGTTCCTGATGTTCCTCGGCTTCGCCCAGGCCTACGAGCGCCACCAGAGCCCGCCGATCCTCAAGGAGGCGCTGCTCGTGGGCTTCTTCCTCGCCGGCCTGGTCGTGCTGGGCGGCATGCAGCAGTGGTGGCTGCAGCCCATCGTCTCGGCACTCGCGCCCGTCGCGCTGTTCCTCGGCGCGCTGGGCCTCACCGCCATCACCGACAACGCCGCCCTCACCTACCTGGGCTCGCTGATCGTCGGCATCTCCGACGAATCGAAGTACATGTTGGTGGCGGGCGCCGTGGCCGGAGGCGGCCTGACGGTGATCGCCAATGCGCCCAATCCCGCGGGCGTGGCGCTGCTCAGGCGCGGTTTCGCCGACGAGACCATCGGGGCGGGCGGGCTGCTGCTCGGTGCGCTGGGGCCGACCGCCGTGGCGGCGGCGGCGTTCATGTTCCTGTGAGGCCTCAGCGCATGACAAAGGGATTGCCCGTCGCCGCGCCGCTGTTGATCCACACCGACTTGGTCTGCAGGTACTCGCGGACCGCGTCGATGCCGTTCTCGCGGCCCAGGCCCGAGTCCTTGTAGCCGCCGAACGGGGCCATGAAGCTCACCGCGCGGTAGGTGTTGATCCACACCGTGCCGGCCTGCAGCTTCTCCGACATGCGCATCGCGCGGCCGATGTCCTGCGTCCACACCGCCGCGGCGAGGCCGAAGCGCACGTCGTTGGCGATGCGCAGCGCGTCGGCCTCGTCCGCGAAGCGGATCACGGACAGCACGGGGCCGAACACCTCCTCCTGGGCGATGCGCATGTCGTTGCGCACGCCCGTGAAGATGGTGGGCTGCACGAACCAGCCCGTGCCGCATTCGGGGGCCGTGCCCTTGTCGCCGCCCAGCACGGCGGTCGCGCCCTCGGCGCGCGCGATGTCGATGTACTCGAGCACCTTGCGGTACTGCGGCGGCGTGGTGATCGGGCCGACCTGCGTCTCGGCGCTCATCGGGTCGCCCATGCGCGCGGTGCGCGCCACCGCGAGCACGCGCTCGACGAAGGCGTCGTGGATGCTGTCCTGCACCAGAAGCCGCGAGCCGGCGATGCAGGTCTGGCCGGTGGCGGCGAAGATGCCCGAGATCGCGCCGAACGCGGCCTGCTCGAGGTCGGCGTCCTCGAACACCACGTTGGGCGACTTGCCGCCCAGCTCCATGGCCGTGTGCTTGAGCAGGCGCCCGGCCCGCTCGTTGATCAGGCGGCCGGTCGAATCCGAGCCCGTGAAGCTGATCTTGGCCACCAGCGGATGCTCGACCAGCGGCGTGCCGATCTCGGCGCCGAAGCCCGTCACCACGTTGAACACGCCCGCGGGAAAACCGGCCTCCTCGAACAGCTGCGCGAACTCGAGCGTCGAGGCCGAGGTGAACTCGGAGGGCTTGGCCACCACGGTGCAGCCCGCGGCCAGCGCCGGCGCGAGCTTCCAGGCCAGCAGCAGCAGCGGCGAGTTCCACGGCGTGATGGCGGCCACCACGCCCACGGGCTCGTGGCGCGTGAACGCGAAGTAGCCCTTCTTGTCGAGCGGCAGCGTGCTGCCCTGCACCTTGTCGGCCAGGCCGCCGTAGTAATAGAACCACTGCGGGAGGTAGTCGAGCTGCCCGCGCATCTCCGCGAGCAGCTTGCCGTTGTCGCGGACCTCGGTGGCGGCCAGCCGGGCCGCGTCGCGTGCGATCAGGTCGCCGAGCCTGCGCATCAGCGCGCCGCGCTGCGTCGCGGTCAGTTCCGACCAGGGCCCGCTGGTCAGCGCCTGGTGCGCGGCGCGCACGGCCCGGTCGACGTCCTGCGCATCGCCGCGCGGGATCTGCGCCCAGCTCTCGCCGGTGAAGGGGTTCTGGGTCTCGAACCAGGTGCCGCCGTGCGGCTCGCAGGCTTCGCCACCGATGTGCAATGAATAGCGTTGCATGGCTCGCCCGTCAGAAAGGCGCGAAGCCCAGCGCGGCGCGGAAGCGGTTCTTGATGTACGAACCGTCGCGCGGTGGCAGCGCGCGCGGCGGCTCGTTGGCATCGATGAACACCTGGGCGAAGGTGGTCTGCCGGCGCGCGTTGATGCGCTCGGCCAGGTCCTCGCAGGCGTCGGTGCTGTCGACCGAGAACGCATCGGCGATGCCGAACCCCTTGGCCACCGCCACCAGGTCGGCGCCCAGGCTCGAGTGGCTGCGCTGCATGCCGGTCTCGCCGAAATGGCCGTTGTCGAGCATCACGATGCTGAGGTTCTTCGGCTGCTTGACGCCGATGGTGCCGAGGCTGCCGATGCCCATCAGCTGCTCGCCGTCGCCGGTGATGACGACCACCGACTTGTCGCGCTGCGCCAGCGCCAGGCCCAGCCCCAGCGAGGCGGCGCCGCCCATGGCGCCCCACAGGTAGTAGTTGCGCTCGCGGTCGCCGCTGGCGAACACGTCGTAGGAGGCCGAGCCCAGGCCCGTGACGATCAGCGCATCGGGGATGGCGGCGATCAGGCGGGCCACGAATTCGCGGCGATCGGCGCGCTGCGCCGGGGTCTTGGTATTCATCACTTGCGCTCCCACTTCTTGCGGCCGATCAGTTCCTGTCCCAGCAGCACGGCGACCTTCTCGCCGGCCTCGAAGGCGGCATCGAAGCCCGCGCTGACGATCTCCTCGACCTCCTCGGGCTTCGAGGCGCGCAGCACGTGGATGCCCATGAGCTCGAGCGCGGCCTGCGTAGCCTTGCCCATCGGACCCTGCCAGGGATTGAACTCGGCGTATTCGCCACGCATGGTCACGAGCGTGAAGAACGGGAAGTTCGCGGCCTGCAGCAGCGAGAACATGTTCACGCAGTTGCCCACGCCGCTGCTCTGCATCAGCAGCACGGCGCGCTGGCCGCCGAGCCAGGCGCCGCTCACCAGCGCCACGCCCTCCTCCTCGGTGGTCAGCACCACGTCCTCGATGTCGGGGTCGGCGATGGCGCTGCGGATCACGTGCGAATGGCCGGCGTCGGGCACGTAGGCGATCTGCCTGACGCCGCCCGCCTTGAGCACGCGGAAGGCGGCCTGCTGCCAGTCGGGCGCGGGCTGGGTGGTCTGGTTCATGGGTTGTCTTCGGGTGTAAAAGTGCCAGGAATCATAGAATTTGATGCCTGAGAATGTGAAATAGAAATTCGAGATTCCACGATCACGTTTGTGCATGGAGGCAGCCACATGGACCTGAAGCAACTGCGCGCCTTTCTCACGGTGGCGGAGACCGGCAACGTCACGCGCGCGGCCGAGGTGCTGCACCTCGTGCAGCCCGCGGTGTCGCGGCAGATCCGCCTGCTCGAGGAAGACATCGGCGCGCCCCTGTTCGAACGCGAGCGCCATGGCATGGTGCTGACCGATGCGGGGCTGGCGCTCGTCGGCTATGCGCGCCGCGCCCTGCTCGAGCTGGACCGGGCCCGGGCCGAGATCGGCACCGTCGACAACAGCATCGGCGGGCTGGTCACCTTGGGGCTGCTGCCGAGCACCATCGACATCCTCTCGAGCCCGCTGGTGGCGACGCTGGCGGCCGACTATCCGGGCATCCGCGTGCGCATCGCGATGGGCTACGCGGGCACGCTGCTGCGTTGGCTCGAATCGGGCGAGGTCGATGCCGCGCTGCTCTATGGCGCGGAACGTTCGCCCAACATCCAGACCACGCCGCTGATCGAGGAGGCGCTGTGGGTCATCGGCCCGAAGAGCAGCAAGCTGCGGCCCGACCGGCCGGTGGCGCTGGCCGAGCTCGCGGGCCACAAGCTGGTGCTGCCGAGCGCGCCGCACGGCATCCGCACGCTGGTCGAGCATGCCTGCGCCGTGGCCCAGGTGACGCTCGACCTGTCGGCCGAGACCAACGCGCTGAGCGTGCAGCGAAGCCTGGTGCTCGGTGGCCATGGCCTGACCATCCTGCCGCCGATCGCGGTCGCGGAGGACCTGCGCACGCAGAAGCTCAGGGGCGCGCCGCTGGCCGATCCGGGCATCCGCCGGACCATCGTGCTGGCCCTGCCCGTCAACCGGCCGATCGCGCGGCATGTGCGCTGCGCGGTCGACGTGCTCACGCAGGAGGCGCGGCGCGCGATCGATGCCGGTGCCTGGCCCGAGGGGCGCTGGCTCGGCGCCTGAGGCGCGCTATGCCAGCACGACGCCGCTGATCAGGTTCTCGGCCATCAAGCGGCTCGGCAGGCTGCCCGGCGACTGGGCCATCTCTTGCAGGAACCGGCTTCTCGGCGGCGCTTCCAGGCGCACCAGCCGGATCGCCTCCGCCGGGTCCACGGCCTGGAAGCGCAGCCCGTCGCCGGGCCGGAGCTGCGACAGGCCATCGAGGTCGCAGGACAGAACGGTCGCGATCTTCGGATAGCCGCCGGTGGTCTGATGGTCGGCCAGCAGCACCGAGGCCACGCCGTCGCCACCGACCTGGATCGAGCCGCGCACGATCGGCTCGGAGGGAATGGACAAGGCATTGTTCAAAGCCAGTGCCGGCCCCGCGAGGCGCATGCCCATGCGGTCGCGGGCGGGCGTGACGGAGAAGCCCGCGTCGAGGAACGCGGCGACGGACGCGGCCTCGAAGCTGTCGGTCTGCGGCCCGAGCACGACACGCACGAGCTGGCGCGGACCGGCCAGCGCGGGCGCCGTGCGGTCGCCCTCGCGCTCCTGCACGACCCGCGTATTGCGCAGCACGATCTCGGCACCGGGCACCAGGCTGCCGCCGCCGAGGCCCGAGGCCGAATGCGTGGCGCTGTGCCCGGCCCAATGCCCGCACACGGGCTCGCCGCAGAACGCGAGGTAGGCCCAACTGCCCCAGCGGCCCGGGCGGATCGACAGCGTGTCGCCCGCGCGCAGCGTTCGCACGCACCACGGACCCGTCGCCGCGCCCGAATGGCGGACCTGGAACTCGCCACCGGCGATGCCGCAGCTCACCTCGCCCGCCTCGCACAGCAGCTCCAGCCCGCCCAGCGAGATCTCGATCGCCGTGGCATCCGCCGGGTTGCCGAGCGCGACATGGGCCGCGGCATGCGCGAGCCGGTCCATCGGGCCCGAGGCGGGCACGCCGAAGCGCAGCATGCCCGGTCGGCCGCCGTCCTGGTACGTGACCAGCGGGCCGCAGGCGCGCACGCGCAGCCTGGCTTCAGCCATGGCTTTCGTTCTCCAGCCTGGCTTCGTATTGCGCGCGGTCGATGCGCTTGAAGCGCACGCGGTCGCCCACGCCGAAGAGAAAGGGCGCGCTGTCGTCGCGCGTCAGGATGCGCGTGGGCGAGCGGCCGACGATCGACCAGCCCGTGGGCATCCGCAACGTGGTGACGAGGCACTGCGGCCCCGCGATCAGCACGCTGCCCGCGGCGATGTCGCGCAGGGCCGAGGGCTTGCGCGGCACCTGGATCTCCGGCGGCACGCCCGACATGTAGGCATAGCCCGGCGCGAAGCCGTACATGCGCACCCGGTAGTCGCCCCGCAGGTGGAGGTCGATCACCGCGTCGATGCCCAGGCCACAAGCCCGTGCCACCGCTTCGAGGTCGGGCGCGAAGTCGTCGTCATAGCAGACCTCGACCTCGCGCGCTTCTCCCGCCGGCCGGCCGGCCGGCGGATCGCGCCGCAGCGTCTCGGCCGCCTCCCGGATCCGCGCGTGATCGGTGACCAGGGGATCGAAGACGACCAGCAGGCTGACGAAGGCCGGGATGCATTCGAGCAGGCCCTCGGGCGGCGCATGGGCCAGGGCCCGGTCGAGCGCGAGCACCGCGGCGTTGGCCGGGTCGACGATCGCGTCGCCGAAGGACACCAGCAGCGAGTGGTCCGCGACCGGCGTGTAGCGCGGCCATTCGGGGTTCGGCATCGGCGTGCCTACGGCTGGTCGAGGAACGAGGCCAGCACGATCCCTTCGGCCGCCAGCCGCTTGCGGATGTGCCGCGCCATCTCGACAGATTCGGCGTTGTCGCCATGGACGCAGACCGAATCGGCCTTCAACGCGATCGGCGCCGCGCCCTGCACCGGCATCTTCCCCGTTCGCACGAAGCCGATCAGCCGGTCCGCGGCTTCCTCGGCATCGTGCAGGACCGCGCCGGGCTGGCCGCGCGGCACCAGCTGGCCATTGGGCAGGTAGGCGCGGTCGGCGAAGATCTCCGAGAAAGCGCGCAGCCCCTGTGCGCGCGCGGCCTGCTCGAGGCAGGTGCCCGAAATGGCGAGGACCGCGAGCGCGGGGTCGATCTTCTCGAGCGCGGCAACGATGGCCTGGGCCACGCCCATGTCCGCGGCCGCGAGATTGCCGAGCGCGCCATGCGGCTTGACGTAGCGCACCTCGGTGCCCGCGAGCCGGGCCATCGCCACGAGCGCGCCGACCTGCGCCGCGACCATGCGGCCGATCTCGGCGGGCGGCATCGGGATCACGCGCCGTCCGAAGCCCTCGCGGTCGTTGTAGCCCGGATGGGCACCGACGTTCACGCCGCGCTCCGCCGCCAGACACAGGGTGCGGTACATGGTTTCCGCATCGCCCGCATGGCCGCCGCAGGCGATGTTGGCGCTGGTCACGCAGTCGAGGATCTGCGCGTCGTCGCCCATCGCCCACGGGCCGTAGCCCTCGCCCAGGTCGGAATTCAGATCGATCCGCATGGCCCGCTCCTCGCTGCTATTTGCCCGGATGGTGGGTCGCCCGCGTGAGCAGCGTGACGCCCGCGCCCTCGGCGCTGTCGTAGTAGGTGAAGCCCGTGCGGTTCGCGCGGCGGCCGCGCATCAACACCGGCAGGCCCAGTGCCGTGGCCTGCGCCTGCGCGGCATCGGCGTCCGGCACCTCGAAGCCGACGTGGAACACGCCCTCGCCCTTGCTGTCCAGGTGCAGCCGCTGCGGCGTCGGCTCGTCGCCGGGCTGGCACAGCTGGAGCTGCACGGTCGGCAGGTTGCACACGCGGTACTTGAGCGCGAGGAAGCCGGGCTTGCTGGGCGCCTCGAGCTCCTCGTACTCGGCCAGCGGCGGGTATTCGGTCCAGGGGCCGATGCCGATCGACTCGTAGTAGGCCTGCGTCCGGTCGATGTCGTGCACCACGATGCAGAGGTGGTGCAGCTTGGCGAAGGGATGCGTCATCGCTCAGGCCTTCACCGGAACCACGTAGTTCAGCACGCGCCGCCCGCCGTCCACGTACATGGTCTCGCCGGTGATGTACGAGGCATCGTCGCTCGCCAGGAAGGCGACGACCGAGGCGATCTCGGAGGGCTGGCCGTAGCGGCCCAGCGGCGTGCGCGAGAGGATGGCATGGTTGCCCGCGCTCTGCACGAAGGCGCCGGCCACCATGTCGGTCATGATGGTCCCGGGCCCGACGCCGACCACGCGGATGCCGTGCGGCGCGAAGGCCACCGCGGCGGTCGAGGTCACCTGGTTCATGCCGCCCTTGGAGATCGCGTAGGGCGCGACGTTGGGATTGGCCAGCCCCGAGTTGATAGAGGACATGTTGATGATCACGCCGCCCTTGCCGCGCGCGACCATCTCGCGGCCCGCCGCCTGGGTGCCGTAGAAGGCGCCCTTGAGATTGACGTCTAGCACCCGGTCGAGCATCTCCTCGGTGACATCGAGGAACTCCACCACCGGCGCGATGCCGGCGTTGTTCACCATGATGTCGAGGGTGCCGAAATGCCGGACCGCCGCCTCGACCAGGCCGACCACCTCGCTCTTCTTCGAGACGTCGGCGCGCACCGCGAAGACGTTGGCCGCCGGGCCGATCTCGGCGGCCGTCTTCTCCAGGGTCTGGGCGTCGATGTCCGACACTACCACCTTCGCGCCTTCGGCCAGAAGCCGTTCCGCCGTCGCGCGCCCGATGCCGCGCGCGGCGCCCGTCACCACTGCCACCTTGCCTGCCAGTCTCATGGCGATCTCCTTTTCAGTAAACGATGGATTCGAACAAGGGCGTGGCGCTGCGGATGCGCGCCCAGCCCAGGGGACTCATGTCGATGCTGCGGAACGCGCCCGTCGTGATCAGCTCGGCCACGCCGCGGCCGACCGCCGGCGCGTGCATCACGCCATGGCCCGAGAAGCCGGTCGCGAAGATCAGGTTGCCGAGCCCGTCATGCGGGCCGACGACGCCGTTGTGGTCGAGCGTGTTGACCTCGTAGTGGCCGGCCCAGGCGCGTTGCAGGCGCAGTTCCTCCATGGCCGGGATGCGCTTGGCGAGCAGGGGCCAGAACAGCGACTCCATCAGGTCGTGGTGCGGCTCGAAGTCGCCGTCGGCGTCCCCGTCGATCTCGGCCGGGGGCTGGATGCCGCCGATGAAGCCCTCCCCTTCGGGCCGGACCCAGATGCCGCTCGAGTCGAACAGCATCGGAAGCTCGCTCGCCTTGAACGGCGTCTTGAACGAGAACACGGTGCGCTTCTTCGGCACCACGGGCAGCGCAATGTCCAGCAAGGCGGCCAGACGGCCCGACAGCGCGCCCGCGGCCAGCACGCAGAAGTCGCAGGCGAGCACTTCGCCGTTCGACAGCTCGACCCCGCTCACGCGCGCGCCGTGGGTGCGGAACCCGCTGGCCGTCGCCTCCACGTAGTCCACGCCCAGCCGGCGCGCCGCGCGGCGCACCTCCGAAAGCAGGCTCCAGGCATCGAACCAGCCTTCGTGCTGCACGCCCAGCGTTCCGATGCCGACGTCGCCGAAGTCCACGCCCGGATAGCGCGCGGCCAGCTCGTCGGGATCGAGCACCCGGATGTCGGCGCCATGGCTGCGCTGCATCCGCACGGCCTCCAGGCGCTGCGTGACCTGGTCGTGGCCGCCGAGGATCAGGTAGCCGCGCTCGCGGTAGCCGATGTCGGCCTGGTCGCCGAACACGGCCTTGATGTCGCGGAACATCTGGGCGCCGTACAGGCTCATCCGGATGTTCGCGGCCGTGCCGAACTGCGTGCGTATCGAGGCCGCGGACAGCGCCGTCGACGAGAACTGGTACGAGGCGTCCTTCTCGACCACGGTGATCGGTCCTGCGAAGCCGGCCTGGCGCAGCGACCAGGCGCAGAAGCTGCCGATGATGGCGCCGCCGACGATGACGACGCGGGGTGAATGGGTGGAAGACATCGGGGTTTCCTGCACAGGCCGGTCAAGCGCCGGACGACGCCGCGAAGGCCGATGCCGAGGCCTCGAAGCTCTGCCCGGCGCGCGGATTCCACTGCACGCCCGAACGCGCGGCCACGCCCGGCTTGAGCCGCTGCGATTCGTCGTAGTCGCTCCAGGGATGGAAGAACAGCGGCTCGATGCGCTCGATGCCGCGCAGGCGCTCGGCATGGGCGTCGAGGCAGGCCTGGCGCTCCTGCGGCGACAGTCGAGCGGGCATCCAGGCGGCGAAGGGCGGCAGCACCGTGAAGCCCGTATAGGCCAGGATCCCGTTGTGGATCGGCCAGAGCACGTGATGGAGATCGCCGTCGATGCCGTTCGGCTCATAGAGCGTGGAGGCCGTGCCGGTCGTGATGCTGAGCATCGCGCGCTTGCCCTTGAAATGCCCGGTCTCGTACTTGCGCCCCGCCGAGTAGGCGAAGCCGCGGCTCAGCACGCGATCGACCCAGCCCTTGAGGATGGCGGGCATCGAGAACCACCACAGCGGGAACTGCAGCAGCACGAAGTCGGCCGCCGCCAGCCTGGCCTGCTCGGCCGCCACCGCGGGGTGCTGCGTGCCGGCCGCGAAGGCATGCTCCTGCTCCCGCGAGAGATCCAGGTAGTCGGCGTTCGCGCGCCCGCCCTCGAAATCGCCGGGGCCCAGCGCCGGGTTCCAGCCCATGCGGTAGAGATCGCTGACGACCACCGAATGGCCCATGCGCTCGAGCTCGCGGACCGCGACGTCCTTCAGTGCGCCGTTGAACGATGCGGGTTCGGGGTGGGCATAGACGATCAGGCAGTTCATGCCGCGAATTCTGAGCGCCGGGCTCAGGCGCAGCTAGAACGTACGGCGCACCGGGTTGCGGTTTTCTGCATAGTCGCGGCGCGAGGCGCGGTACTGCGCCGGCGTCATGTTCGTCGCCACCTTGAACTGGCGCGAGAAGGCGCTGTGGTCGGCATAGCCGCAGGCGGCCGACACCTCCGTGATCGAGGCCGGCGTCTCCTCCAGCAGCTGGCAGGCCTTGTCGATGCGCTTCTTCATCAAGAGCTGCTTGGGCGTCACGTGGAAGACCTCGAGCACCAGGCGCGCCAGCGTGTCCATCGACACCGAGGCATGGGCGGCCGCCTCGGCGATCAGCACCGGTCCGTCGAGGCCCGCGTCGATGAAATCGAGGAAGCGCCGCAGCCGCCGGTAGCTGTGATGGCGCTCGTTGGGGCGCGGCAGGTCGCGCGACAGCCCGGCCAGACCGACGATGCGGCCGTCGGCATCGAGCAGCGGGAACTTGGAGCTCAGGCACCAGTAGCGGTCGCCGCGCCAGGTCTGGTACAGGCGCAGCAGCTCGCGCATCGGCCGGCCGCTGTCGATGACCTCGAGGTCCTGCGCCACCGTGCTCAGGCCGCTGGCCGGGAACAGCTGGTCCGCGGTCTTGCCGACCACGCTCTCGCCGTCCTGCAGGCCGGCGCGGTCGATCAGCGTCTGGTTGGCCCAGAGATAGCGGCCCTGCTGGTCCTTGACGTAGAACAGCACGTCGGGCAGCCGGTCGAACAGGGTCTCGATCAGCCCGGGCGTGCGCGTGAGCCACGCCTGCACCTGTTCGTCGAGTCGCATGATGCGTTCCGGCTCGGCGCGGTTCAGGGCGAGGGCCGGAACCGGCTGCCCAGGCTGTAGCGCGAGGCCGGGTTCAGGCAGCGCACCCAGGTCACGGGCACCTCGCGCAGCCAGGTGCGCCGCGTCAGCTGCAGGCAGGGCTCGGTGGGCTTCATCTCGAGGATGCGCGCCTGCTCCGCCGTCGGCATGACGGCATCGACCACGTGCTCGACCAGATCGGCCTGCACCAGCGAGAGCAGGTATTCGCCCGGCGTGATGTCCGAGAAGTCCTGGTCGAGGAAGGCCGGCGCCATCTTCGGGTTGACGTAGCGGTCCTCGAGCTGCACGGGCACGCCGTTCTCGAGGTGCACGCTCTGCAGCCGGAAGATCGACTGCCCCGGCAGCATGTTGAGCCAGGCCGCGATGTCGGGCGCGGCCGCCACGCGCTCGCGCGACAGGCCTCGCCACCGGTGCTCGTGGCCGCGGGCCCGGATCTCGCTCGCGATGTTGGCGATCTGCAGCAGCGTGGACTGCGGCTTCTTCTCCGCCACGAAGGTGCCGACCCCCGCCACGCGCACGATCCGGCCCGCGTTCGCGAGCTCGCGCAGCGCCTTGTTGACGGTCATGCGCGAGACGCCGAACTGCGTGACCAGCTCCAGCTCCGAAGGCAGCCTCTGGCCCGGCTGCCAGGTGCCGTCGAGGATGCCCTGCGTCACATGGGCCTTGATTCGCTCGTGCAGGGTCGTCGTCATTCCCTCGAGCATGCCACGGCCGCCCTCGTCGCCCGGAGCGTCGGAACGCGGCCGGCGGCCGGCACCACGATCGCTCATCTAGATGCGCTTCGCCTCTCGGATGCTGCGCAGGAACGAACGGGTCCGGTCCTGTTGCGGCTCGCCGAAGATCTGCTCGGGCGGTCCCTCCTCGCAGACGACGCCGTCGCACAGGAAGCAGACCTTGGACGAGACCTCGCGCGCGAAGCCCATCTCGTGCGTGGCCAGCAGCATGGTCATGCCTTCGTTGGCGAGGTCGCGCACGATGTTGAGCACCTCCGACACCAGCTCGGGGTCGAGCGCCGAGGTGATCTCGTCGAGCAGCAGCACCATCGGGTCCATGGCCAGCGCGCGCACGATCGCCACGCGCTGCTGCTGGCCGCCCGACATGCGGTCGGGGTATTCCTTCGCCTTGTGCGCGAGGCTGAAGCGCTTGAGCAGCGCCATCGCGCGGTCCTCGGCCTCCTCCCTCGACTGCTTGAGCACCTGGATCGGCGCCAGCGTCACGTTCTGCAGCACGGTCATGTGCGGGAACAGGTTGTAGCCCTGGAACACGATGCCGATGTCGCGGCGCAGCGAGTTGACGTCGACGCCCGGCCCGGTGATGCGGTCGCCGTGCACGCGGATCTCGCCCGCGTCGATGGGCTCCAGGCCGTTGATGCAGCGCAGCAGCGTCGACTTGCCGGAGCCCGAGGGACCGATCAGGCTCACCACCTGGTGCTCCTCGACCGCCATCGCCAGCCGGTTGAGCACCGGCAGCTCGCCGTAGGACTTCGAAATTTCCCTGATCTCGATGAAGGACATGTGTGGGGACTCGGTTTATGCGTTGCCAGCGCGCATGCGGGCGCGATCGCGGCGGGCCATGCGCTCCACGAAGCGCGTCTGCGGGATGGAGATGACGATGAAGAGCAGCGCGACGGTGGTCGCGGCCGACAGGTTGTAGTAGTTGGAGGCCACGATCATCGATTGGTTGAAGGAGTCGACCACCCCGACCACGTTGACCAGCGCGGTGTCCTTCTGCAGCGCGATGAAGGCATTGAGCAGCGGCGGAATGATCTGGCGCACGCCCTGGGGCACGACCACGAAGCGCAGCGTCTGCATGTGCGACAGCCCGAGCGACCGCGAAGCGGCCGTCTGGCTCCAGTGCACGCTCTGGATGCCCGCGCGGTAGATCTCGGCCACATAGGCACCGACCGTCAGGGTCAGCGCGATCACCACGTAGGTCGTGAGCGACAGGTCCTTGAGGATGGGCACGCCCGTCAACGGCAGGCCGAAGCCGACCAGGTAGATCACCAGCACCGCGGGAATCGAGCGGAACACGTCGACGTAGGCGGTGGCGATGAAGCGCAGCGGCTTGCCGGCGGCCCCGGGCGCGAACATGGCGAGCGCCACGATCAGGCCCCAGACGAGCACCAGCACCTCGGCGATCAGGAAGATCTTCACGTTGACCCAGAACGCATCGAGGACCAGCGGGAAGGTCTTCACGATCAGCGGCACCAGGAAGAAGGTCTTGGCGACCGCCTGGTTGTTGGCCAGCAGGAACTGGAAGCCCAGCACCACGAGGAACTGCGCCAGCGTGTGGCCGAGCGCGATCCAGCTCTGCACGCAGGCGTCGGAGCGCTCGATGCGCGCCGCCACGATGTCCAGGCGGCTCGCCGCCGCGCGCACGCCGCGGCAGCGCTGGAAGGCGTGCCACAGCGGCCGGACCACGGCCAGCGACGCGAGCGCCAGGACCCCGGCCCCGGCCGTGATCCACCAGCCGTCCCAGGCGCTGCCCCGCAGGGCCTCGCGCAGGGACTGCAGGGTGTACCAGCTGGCCGCGACGACCAGGATCACGCCCGCCAGCGCGAAGAGGAAGAGCATCAGCGGCACCTTCGGCATGCCTCCGATGTTCAGGCGGCGCTCCTGCCCCGCGACGGGCGAAGGCAGGCCGGCGGACTGCTGCGTTGCACTGTTCATGGTCGGATCTCGGTCTCAGGGATTGAAGACGGGCACTTTGGTGGGATCGGCGCCGAGGCTGGGCGTCAGGTACTGGTTCGCCAGGCGCGCGAAGGTGCCGTCGCGCTTCATCTCGTCGATCAGCTTGTTGAAGGTCGCCATGTTCTGCGAGTCCTTGTTGACGAGGCCGCCCCAGCGCTCGCCCGTGTCGTAGCGGCCGACCACCTCGAACAGGCCGTTCGACTGCTTGGCGCGCGCCAGCAGGTTGGGCGTGTCGTAGAGCACGGCATCGACCTGGCCGGCCGCCAGCGCCGCGTACATCGCGGCCGCCTCGGCGAAGACCTTCGGCTGTTCCACCGGCTTGACGTTGTCGGCGAGGTAGCCAAGGATGGTGGTGCCCTGCTTCACCCCGAGGCGCAGCTTCTTGATGCTCTCCTTGTCGACCTTGACGCCGGCCTTCACGAGGATGCCCTGGTCCGAGCTGAAGTACGGCTCGGTGAAGTTCACCACCTTCTTGCGCTCGTCGGTGATGGTGATCTGGCTCAGCGCGATGTCGAAGCCCTGGGCCTGGCCGGTGAGGATCTGCGCGAACGAGCGGTTCACCACCACCACCTTGTCGAGGCCGGCGCGGTAGGCCATGTTGGCGGCCATGCAGTATTCGAAGCCGTCCTTGATGGTGTCGATCGAGTCGCCGTTCCACCAGCCCGGCGAGGGCAGCACGGGCCGCACGGACAGCGCGCCCGGCACCACGGTCTCGAGCTTCACCGAGCCGCGCTGGCCCGTGACTTCGCACTTGCCGTAGTCCGGCGCCGCGGAAGCCGCGAACGAGGCGGCGCTCACGAGGAGGGCCGCGAGTACCGAGGCGATCGGCCTGGCGTGGGAAGTGGTTCGCTGGCGCTGGGGGGATGTCATGTCGGGGCTCCGTTGGGTTGGTTGGAATCGAGGGAAAAAAAGCGGTCCGGGTGGCGAGAGATGCGTGGTGTTCAGGGCGTGACTTCGATGCGGTGGTCTTGAATGATCCGGCCCCAGCGGGCGGTCTCCTTGTCGATGCCGGCCTGGAACTCGGCCGAGGACATCGGCAGGTAGATCAGTCCCTGCGCGGCCAGCAGCTTCTGGATCTCCGGCGTCTGCGCGGCATCGCCGTAGGCCTTGTACAGCTTCGCGACGATCGCGGCCGGCGTGCGCGCCGGCGCGATCAGCGCATACCAGGACAGCACGGGATCATCGAGCAGGCCGAGCTCCTTGAGCGTCGGCACCTCGGGGAACTGCGCGACGCGCTCGGCCGTGGTGACTACCAGCGGCCGCAGCTTGCCGGCCTTGATGAAGGGCTGCAGGCTCGACAGCGTGTCGAAGGTGGCGTGCACATCGCCCGCGATGACCGCGGGCAGGGCTTCGTTGGTGCCCTTGTAGGGCACGTGGACGATCTGGATGCCGGCCTTGGCGTTCACCAGCTCGAAGGTCAGGTGCGCGGGGCTGCCGAGTCCCACCGAGGCGAAGTTGTAGGCGCCGGGCTTCGCACGCGCCGCCTCGACCAGCTCGCGCGCCGACTTGAACTGCGAGGTGACCGGCACCACCAGCACCAGCGGCGAGGCGGCGAACATCGCGATCGGCAGCAGGTCCTTCTTCACGTCGTAGGGCATCTGCTTGTAGAGCACCGGATGGATCGTCAGCGGCCCGAGGTTGCCCATGCCGACGGTGTAGCCGTCGGGCGCCGAGCGCGCCACGTCCGACACGCCGATGCGGCCCGCGGCACCGGGCTTGAAGTCCAGCACCACCGGCTGCCCCAGCGCCTGCCCGACGCGGTCGTTGAACGCGCGGGCGATGGTGTCGTTGAGTCCGCCGGGCGGCCAGGGCACGACGAAGCGGATCGGCCGGCTCGGCCAGTCCTGCGCCGAAGCCGCGCCGGCCGTGCAGACCACGAACATCACGGCCAGCCATCGCATCCATCGATTCATAGAAACCTCTAGAGAACTCATGCAGGTTGCAGAAGGCAGCACTCCTTGGCGAAGGAGTCCTGCAGCGAAGAGAAAGACCGAGAGCCCGGGCCCGCTCGGGCATCGGGGCGCGGCGCGGTGCCGCTTCAGACCGGCAGCGCCGCCGCGGGCTGCGCGATGCCGCCGTGCGGCTTGCCCGAACCGACATCGCCCCACAGCACCGCATGGTCGGGCGGCAGCGCGCGCGAATTGGGCACCGACAGCCACAGCCGCATGAGCATGCGGTCCTCGCCGGTCTGCACGTTGTCCTTGAAGGCCGTGCGGCCGTGGTAGATCACGTGGTTGTTGAGCAGCTGGATGTCGCCGGGCGCGAAGCGCATCTCGAAGCACTCCTCCTCGGCCACCGCCATCAGCAGCTGGATGGCCTCGTGCTCGGCCTCGCCGAGCTTGCGCACGTCGGGCAGCATCTGCGCGTTCTCGATGTAGGTCAGCGAGAAATGGCTCGTGAGCTTGCCGTCGCGCACGCCGAAGATCGGCAGGTCGTAGGCCACGTGCTCGCCACCGGCCTCCTCGCCGAAGCGGCTGCGCGGAATCGGCCTGCACAGCAGCGCATGCAGGTCGGGCCGGCGCTCGAGGATGCGGTTGTAGACGGTGGCGCTGCTCGCGAGCTTGCTGACGCCGCCTTCGGAGGCCTGGCGCACGCACAGCAGCCCGACCACGTCGCAGCGGTCGGTGTGGAAGCGCAGCTGTCCCGGCGACAGCGTGCGCGCGCCCGACGAGAGGAACTGCTTGCCGTGCTCGTCGACGGTCGCGCCGTAGAGCTTGGCGCCCACGCCCATCCCCTCGTCCTTGATCTCGCGCATCACCTCGCCGCGGTAGTTCTGGTACATCGGCGTGCCCAGGTGCGCGCCCAGCGCGTACCAGATCCGGCGCAGCTGCTCCTGCTGGTAGCGCCCGACCTCGAGGCCGCGGATCTTGACCATGCCCGAGCCGTTCTCGAGCTCCTCGCGCACCTCGTCGAAGAAGGCCTTGGCATCGGGCAGCGGGAAGTTCTGGCGGTCGATCCTGCGCCAGTCGAGGCCCTCGGTCTTTTGCAACGCAGTATCGATTTGATCCAGAACGACGGCGGGAAACTGTTTGACCCACCGATGGTTTTGGCCCATCTCGGCACCCGACCAAACGCAGGCGCCGCTCAGATAACTCGACTCGGACATGAACTCTCCAGAAAGATGATTGGGCTTTGTCTACTGATGTATAGACAGGTACAGATGTTAGGCAGCCATTCGCTTCCACCGCAACGGGCACGAGGGCAAATCAAGGGGAAATACCTACAAATGGCTCCATGATTGAATTCATGATTGGATCCAATGTGGGGCGCAACGCACACATTCGACGCTTGGCAGGCCCCCTCCGGACTTCGGGAAAACGGCGAGCAAGAAGCGTTCCAGATTGGATCCAATCCAGGATCTAGGTTTTAACCGCTGCGGCCGCCGCCGGCTATACAGGATGTCCCGGGCACCCTCGCCCAAGGGATCCGAAATGGGATCTTCCGTAGAATCCCCCGCAGTTCATGGCGACGACAACAAGGGAGTTCGAATGGTGGCCCAGGCACCGACCGGCGAGCAGATCCTCTCGGCCGATTCCGTCACGGAGTCCTTGCGGCAACTGATCCTGAGCGGCGAACTGGGGATCGGCGTGCAGCTCAAGCAGCAGGCGCTGGCGGAGCGCTTCGGCGTCAGCCGCATCCCGGTGCGCGAGGCCCTCAAGCGGCTGGAGGCCGAGGGCCTGATCGAGCACCGCGCCCACGCGGGATCGACCGTGGCGTCGCAGTCGATCAAGGACCTGGTCGAGGCGCTCGACATCCGCATCGCGCTCGAGACCCGCGCGCTCAAGCTCGCGATCCCGCACCTGCGCCCCGCGCACTACCGCGCCGCGCGCGAGATCATCGCGCGCTACGACGGCAGCGAATCGCCGCAGGAATGGGCCGACCTGAACCTCGAGTTCCACCTGACGCTCTACCGCCCCTGCGGGCGCGACAAGCTGCTCAAGATGATCGAGGAGAGCGTGCGCGGCATCGCGCGCCACCTGCGCGCCCTGCAGTCGCACAAGGTGGGGCGCAAGTCCTCGCAGTCCGAGCATTCGCAGATCCTCAAGGCCTGCATCGCCAAGAACATCCCGCTGGCGGTGGAACTGCTCGAGAAGCACATCGAGCACACGCAGGCGGCGCTGCAGGAATAGGCGCCCGTGGCGCGGTCCCGGTGGCCGGCGCGATGTAGCGCTAAAGTTCCGCGCCATGAATCTGCGTCAAATCGAAGTGTTCCGGGCCATCATGGCCACCGGCTCCGTGAGCGATGCCGCCCGCCTGCTGCATGTGTCCGTTCCCGCCGTGAGCCGGGTGCTCTCGCACACCGAGACCCAGCTCAACTTTCCGCTCTTCATGCGCATCAAGGGCCGGCTGTCGCCCACGGCCGAGGCGCGGCGCCTCTACCACGAGGTCGAGGACGTCTACCAGGGCGTGCAGCGCATCAGCGACCTCTCGCACGAGCTCATGGCGCGCCGCTCGGGCCTGATCAGCGTGGTGTCGAGCCCGGGCATCGGCCACATGCTGGTGCCGATGGCGATCGCGCACTACCACCGGGCCAATCCCGAGACGCGCGTGCATTTCAAGTGCCTCAACCAGGACCTGCTGCGCGAGCGCCTGCTGAGCCGGCACTTCGACCTCGGCATCTCGCTCGAGGCGGTGGACCATCCGAACCTCATCACGATGCCGGTCGCGCGCTGCCGCATCGTGTGCATCTGCCCGCACACGCATCCGCTGGCCGCGCGCAACGCGGTCGGCGCGCAGGACCTGCTGCCCTACGACCTGATGTCGTACCCGCGCGGCACGCCCTTCGGCGAACTGGTGCGCCACTTCTTCGCTTCGCTCGACGAGGCGCCGCGCACCATGCTCGAGGTGGGCTCGCCGCAGAACGCCTGCGCGCTCACGCACCTGGGCGCGGGCATCGCGCTGGTCGACGAGTTCTCGCTGCAGGCCTGGCCCGACGCGCGCTTTCGCATCCTGCCGGTGGAGGGCATCGAGCCGCTGGTCGCGCACCTCGTGCACCTGCGCACCGACCCGCTCTCGCCGGCCGCCGAAGCCTTCGTGCGCACGCTGCGCAGCGTGCTGATGCAGCGCGGACTCGCCGCGCCGCAAGCGCAGGAAGACTGATCGCCGCTGTCGTTGGGCCTGGCGCTCGAAGCCAGGGAATGCCCCAATAGCATGCGCTTCGCACCGCATATAGGCACGCCAAAACATGGCGCACCAGCCCGGGGCCAGGTGTTAACCAGCGCGTAAGGACGCCGCACAAAGCATCAATCGACGCCGCTTTTCTCGCTCGAAATAATTCGTCGCATCGCCACCGCACACCACCGCGGTGCAGTTCGCTCCCCGCGAACCCCGCCGTTTTGATCGCGACTATTTCTGGAGAAAAGCCCATGTTCCGTCACCTCAAGTCCCTGCTGGCGCCGCTGGCCTTCGCCCTCATCGCGGGTGCCGCCGGCACCGCCGCCGCCCAGCCCGCGCCGCTGCGCACCGGCGTCGATCCCAACTTCCCGCCGCATGCCTTTCCCAAGCTCAGCGGCGGCTACCAGGGCTTCAACGTCGAGCTCGGCGAGGAGATCGCCAAGCGCCTGGGCCGCCGCATCGAGATCGAGGGCGCGCAGTACTCGGCGCTGATCCCGGCGCTCAACGCGGGCAAGTTCGACTTTCTGATGGCGCCGACCACGGTGTCGCCCGAGCGTGCGAAGTCGGTGCTCTTCACCGAGGGCTACCTCGAAAACAACTTCACGCTGGTCGTGAAGAAGGAGCGCAACGACATCCAGCGCCTCGAAGACCTCAAGGGCAAGACCATCGCCGTGAACAAGGGCTCGGGCCCCGAGGAATGGGCGCGCAACAACCAGGCGCAGTACGGCTACGAGATCGCCGTCTACGGCACCAACGCCGACGCGGTGCAGGCCGTGATCTCGGGGCGCGGCGACGCCAACCTCGCGGGCGTCACGCCCTCGGCCTGGGCCGTGAAGAGCGCGCCGGCGATCAAGACCACCTTCGTCATCAAGACCGGCTCGGTCTGGGCCATTCCGTTCCGCATCGACGACAAGGCCGGGCGCGACCAGGTGAGCAACGTGCTCAAGTGCATGAAGCTCGACGGCTCGCTGCAGAAGCTGCACACGAAGTGGTTCGGCGCCGAGCCCGCGGCCGACTCGGCCACGGTGGTCTCGCCGGCCGGCCACGGCATCCCGGGCCTGTTCGGCTACGAGGCCACGAGCGCCAAGCCGGTCTGCAAGTAAGCGCGCCCCTGCCCTCCCCGTCCACCCCGTCCACCCCGTCCCCCACAAGCCGAGCATCGCCGTGACGTCCTCCCCGCTCCTGCAAGTCCGCAACCTGCACAAATCCTTTGGCAGCGTTCCCGTGCTCAACGGCATCGACCTCGACGTGCAGGCGGGCGAGCTGGTCTCGGTGATCGGCCCCTCGGGCTCGGGCAAGAGCACGCTGCTGCGCTGCTGCAACCGCATGGAGGACGCGAGCCGCGGCGAGGTGCGCGTGGAGGGCCACGACATCTATGCGCGCGGCGCCAACCTGAACCGGCTGCGCGAGCGCGTGGGCATGGTGTTCCAGGCCTTCAACCTCTACCCACACCTCGACGTGCTGGGCAACGTGACGCTGGCGCTGCGCAAGGTCAAGAAGATGGCGCGCGACGCGGCCGAGCACAGCGCCATGGAGGCGCTCGCGCGCGTCGGCATGGAGCACAAGGCGCGCGTGCGTCCGACCCAGCTGTCGGGCGGCCAGCAGCAGCGCGTGGGCATCGCGCGCTCGATCGCGCTGAAGCCCGCGCTGGTGCTGTTCGACGAGCCGACCAGCGCGCTCGACCCCGAGATGGTCGGCGGCGTGCTGCAGGTGATGCGCGAGCTGCGCGCCGACGGCATGACCATGGTCGTGGTGACGCACGAGATGGGCTTCGCCAAGGCGGCCTCCGACCGCGTGGTATTCATGGACGGCGGCGCCATCGTCGAGCAGGGCTCGCCCGCGCAGGTGTTCGAGGCGCCGGTGCATGCGCGCACCGCGGCCTTCATCGCCAGCATCGGCAGCCGCGCGCTCTGAGCGACCGACCGGAAGCGCCGCATGCAGTTCGACAAGCTCGTCTTCACCTTCTTCAACGGCGACATCGCCGCGCGCTACCTGCCCCAGGTGCTGGACGGCGCGCGCGTGACGATCGAGCTGGGCCTGGCCGTGATCGCCGCCGGCCTGGCGCTGGGCATCGTGCTGGCCTACCTGCGCAGCCTGCCGGTGCGCGGGCTGCCGCTGCTGGTGTCGACGCTGGTCGACATCCTGCGCGCGCTGCCGCCGCTGGTGCTGATCATCCTGTTCTATTACGCGCTGCCCTTCCTGGGCCTGTCGCTCGGCGCCTTCGCCTCGACCTGGCTGGCCCTGACGCTGGTGCTCGCGGCCTTCTCCGAGGAGGTGTTCTGGGCCGGCATCGAGTCGCAGCCGCGCGGCGTGATGGAGGCCGCGCGCTCCACCGGCCTGAGCCATACGCAGGCCATGGTGCACGTGCTGCTGCCGCAGTCGTGCCGGCTGATGGTGGCGCCGCTGACCAACCGCGTGATCGCCATCACCAAGGGCACGGCCTACGGCTCGGTGGCCGCGCTCAACGAGATCCTGAACCAGGCCACCTCGGCCACCAGCTTCGCGGGCAATCCCACGCCGCTGATGATGGGCGCGCTGGGCTACCTCGTGATCTTCCTGCCCGTGGTGGTCGCCGGGCGCTACATCGAGCGGCGCCACGGCGCGGGCCGCCACTGACGCCGCCGAACGGAGCCCTCCATGGAACTCATCCTCCAGTACTTCTTCAACCTCGGCGTGGTGCGCGAGGTCGGTCCCTACATCCTGCAGGGCCTGCTCAACACGCTGCTGCTGTCGGCCTGGGTGATCCCGCTCGGGCTGGCGGCCGGCATGGTGCTGGCGCTGGCCGGCTTCGTGATCCGCAACCGGCTGGTGCGCGCGCTGCTCGTGGTCTACATCGACTTCTTCCGCGCCTTCCCGCCGCTGGTGCTGCTGATCTTCCTCTACACCGGCCTGCCCTACCTCGGCATGGAGCTCTCGCCCATGGCCTGCGTGGCGCTGGGCTTCATGCTCAACAACTCGAGCTACTTCGGCGAGATCCTGCGCGCGGGCCTGGAGTCGGTGCCGCGCGGCCAGCGCGAGGCCGCGCTGTCCACCGGCATGGGCCGCCCGGCCAGCCTGCTGTTCGTGGAGATCCCGCAGGCGGTGCGCAACGTGTTCCCCGACCTCGTGAGCAACATGATCGAGGTGGTGAAGCTCACCACCATCGCCAGCGTGGTGTCGGTGCCCGAGATGCTGTATGCCGCGCGCTCCGCGCAATCGATGCTCTACAACCCCACGCCCATCGTGCTGGCCGCGCTGATCTATCTCGCGCTGCTGTGGCCGCTGGTCGTGCTGCTGGGGCGGCTGGAGAAACGCCAGCGCCGCCCGAATCCCAAGGCCGCCTGAGGCGCCTGACCCCTACAACCACCAACGCTGATTGAGGAAGCAATGATGACAAGCAAACGTACCCTGGGCCTGGCCGTCGCCCAGATGGGCCCGGTACATCTGGCGGACACCCGCGAGGCGGTCGTGCGCCGCATGGTCGAGCTGATGCGCGACGCCAAGGGCCGCGGTGCCGAGATGGTCGTGTTCCCCGAGCTCGCGCTCACCACCTTCTTTCCGCGCTACTGGATGGACGAGGCCGAGGCCGAGGCCCGCTTCTTCGAGCCGGCCATGCCCAATGCGCAGGTGCAGCCGCTGTTCGACGAGGCGAAGGCGCTCGGCGTGGGCTTCTACCTCGGCTATGCCGAGCGCACGCCCGAGGGCACGCGCTACAACACCGCGATCATCGTGGACCGCGCGGGCGCCATCGTCGGCAAGTACCGCAAGATCCACCTGCCCGGCCATTCCGAGCACAAGCCCGAGGCACCGTTCCAGCACCTGGAGAAGAAGTTCTTCGAGGTCGGCGACCTGGGCTTCCGCGTCTTCGACACCATGGGCACGCGCTTCGGCATGTGCCTGTGCAACGACCGCCGCTGGCCCGAGACCTACCGCGTGATGGCGCTGCAGAGCGCCGAGGTGGTGGTGCTGGGCTACAACACGCCCTCGCTCAACATCCACTGGAACGAGCCGGTGCACCTGCGCACCACCACGCACCTGGTGTCGCTGCAGGCCAATGCCTACCAGAACGGCATCTGGGTGGCGGCGGCCGCCAAGTGCGGCTCGGAGGACGGCCACCACATGATCGGCAGCTCGGCCATCGTCGCGCCCACGGGCGAGATCGTGGCGCGCTCGCTCACGGAAGAGGACGAGGTGATCTGCGTGAAGGCCGACATGTCGCTGGGCGAATACTTCCGCCAGCACGTGTTCAACTTCGCCAAGCACCGCCGCCCAGAGCACTACCGCCTGATCGTCGAGCGCACGGGCGCGGGCGAACCGCTGGTCTGAACGCGCGCACGGAACCCCTCATGGACACCACCATCGCTTCGCTGATCGGCGAAGAACCCTTCGACCTCACGATCCGCGGCGGACGCATCGTCACCGACGGCCGCGTGGTCGAGGG
>NZ_JBZAYE010000439.1:0-6206 GCF_058244205.1 Variovorax sp. 20P10.2.4 | reverse complement strand
CAGCGTGAGCGGCGCCATCACGTTGGCCAGCACCGTCATGTGCGGCCACAGGTTGAACTGCTGGAACACCATGGCGACCGGCGCGCGCACCTCGGCCACGACGCGCTCGCTCTCGCGGGCCAGCGCGCCGGCCGCGTTGCGGCGGTAGCCGAGCAGCGCGCCGCGGATGCGGACCTCGCCCTCGTCGTAGGCCTCGAGAAAGTTCATGCAGCGCAGCAGCGTGGTCTTGCCCGAGCCCGAGGGGCCGATCAGCGACAGGACCTCGCCCTTGCGGATGTCCAGGTCGATGTCCGACAGCACGCGCTGCGGGCCGAAGGACTTGCCGACGCCGCGCAGGGAGACGATGGGAACGGTCACGGGAGCATTCATGGACGGGAGGTTTCTCGAAGGGCGGCCCAGGCGCGCAGCGTGCCGGCCGCGCGGTTGACGAGCAGCGACAGGCCCCAGTAGCTCAGCGCCAGCAGCAGGTAGGGCTCGACGTAGACAAACTGCTCCGACACCACCTTGCCGGCGGTCATCGTCAGCTCGGGATAGGTGATGACCGAGGCCAGCGCGGACTCCTTCATCAGCAGGATGGTCTGGCTCGCGATCAGCGGCAGGCTGGCGCGCAGGGCCTGCGGGCATTCGATGGTGGCGAAGATCTGGCGCGAGGACAGGCCCATGCAGCGGGCCGCCTCGATCTGGCCGCGCGGAATGCTCTGCCAGCAGGCGCGGAAGATCTCGGCGAAGTAGGCGCCGCCGTAGACCGCGAGCGTGAGGCCGGCGGCGGCGAAGGGGTCGAGCGACAGGCCCGCGCTCGGCAGGCCGAAGTAGACGATGAACAGGTGGATCAGGAACGGCACGCCGCGCCACACCGCGGTGTAGGCGGTGTAGAGCCAGCGCGCCGCGCGCCAGCCGGTTTCGCGCAGTGCGTGGAAGGCGAAGCCCACGACCAGGCCGCCCGCCAGTCCCGTCAGCGTGAGCAGCACGGTGCGCAGCGCGGCCGCGCCGAACGCGGGCAGCAGCTGGCCCAGGAGCGTCGTGTCGATCATGGCCGCTCCATCCGGCCGCGCAGCCAGTGGCCGAGCCACAGCACCGCGCCGGTCATCAGCAGGTAGCACAGGCCCACCGAGACGTAGACCTCGAGCGGCCTGAAGTTGGCCGCCACGATCTGCCGCCCGCCGCGCGCCAGGTCGGCCACCGAGATCACCGAGACGATGGCCGAGCTCTTCACCACGTCGACGCCCTCCGACACCACGGCCGGCCACACGGCCCGCGCGAGCTGCGGCAGTTGCACGTGGCGGAAGATGCGCGCGGGCGGCATGCCGAACGAGGCCGCGGCCTCGATCTGCCCGGCCGGCACCGCCACCAGCCCGGCGCGCAGGATCTCGCACTGGAACGCGGCGGAGTTCAGGCCCAGCGCGACGATGGCCACCAGCAGCGGCGGCAGGTCGAGGCCGTAGGCGCTGGGCAGGTAGAAGAGCATGAGCAACTGCACCAGCAGCGGCGTGCCGCGAAAGAAGCTCAGGTAGGTGCGCACCGCGGCCGGCAGCACGCCCCGGCCGCCGCGCCGCAGCGACAGGCCCAGCAGCACCGCGCCCCAGGCGAAGCCCAGCGCGATGGCCGCGACCGCCACGCTCAGCGTGGTGACGGCGCCCTGCAGCAGCACGGGCAGGTAGGCGGCCAGCCGCTCGAGAAGGGTCGTTGCGTTCATCGGGAGCGCGGTGGTGCGGGGTCAGGAAGCGTCGTGCGGAGCAGGCCCGCTCACATCTGCGGCGCCGGCACCGCGTCGGTGGGCACGTCCATCGCGAAGCCGAACCACTTCATCTGCAGCTCCTTGAGCTGGCCGCTCTTCTGCGCCCGCGCGATGCCGTCGCTGAAGAACTTGACCAGCGGCGCGCTGTCGGCGTCCTTGCGGCCGACCCAGCCGAAGTAGGTCTTGGGGCCGATGGGCGCGGGCATCACCGCGTAGATGTCGCCGCGCGTCTTCACCAGCGTCGCCAGGTTGGAGAGCGACTGCGCCACCGCCACCAGCCGGCCGGCGGCCAGGTCGGCATAGGCTTCGTCGAAGCTCACGTACTCGCGGATCGTGACCGCCGGCTTGCCGTCGGCCTGCAGCTTCTTCGCATAGTCCTGCAGCGCGCGCAGCTGGGCCGAGCCGGCCTGCGAGCCGACCGTCTTGCCGGCGATGCCCGCGGGGTCGGTGAGCGCGGCGTCGTCCTTGCGCTTGACCAGCGCCGTCGTGGCGTCGGCGATCGGCACGGTGAACGCGAACTTGTCGGCGCGCTCCTTGGTGAGCGTGACCGAGGTCACGACGAAGTCGAAGCGCCTGGTCGCCAGGCCCGGCAGGATGCCCTGGAACGGCACGTCGAACTGCTTGACCTTGACCTCGGGCAGGTCGGCCAGGATCAGGCGCATCAGGTCGGGGCCGTAGCCCACGATCTTGCCGTCCTGCAGGTACTCGAACGGCGCGAACTGCGCCTCGGTACCGATGACGATTTCTTTCTTGCTCTTCACCGTTTCCAGCATGTCGGCGCCGTGCGCGGCACCGAGCAGGAACAGGGAAAGAACGCCGGCGATTGCGCGATGGAACAGCATGAGCAGGGCCCTCGGGTGTGGATTGAAGCAGGTGTGGACAGATTCAGCAAGCAACTTGCATTCATGCAAGTCACTTGCTTGGAACACACAAGTTCCATGCCAGCCCGAATCGGTCCGGCGGCACGGCCGTGGTGCCGACAGCGGCGCAAAAAGGAACAGGAGACGGCGCGAGGCGCACTAAGGGGGTGCAAAATCGGTGCAAGCCGCCACGCCTGGAGAAGACGGCCATCGCGAACCGCGAAATCCCGCACGGGGTCGTTCCGGCACACTGCACCCTGGTGCAGCGATGCGATGGCTTCCAGGCTGCAACCCGATCCGTCCAGATACAGAGACAAACCCATGATCCGACAACTCATCCGCCCGCTGGCCCTCGCGCTGGCGCTTCCGCTGGCCTTCGGCGCCGCCTCCACCGCCCAGGCCCAGGCCTACCCGGCCAAGCCGATCCGCATGATCGTGCCCTTCCCGCCCGGCGGCGGCACCGACATCCTGGCGCGCCTGGTGGCCCAGAAGCTCACCGAGACCAACCACTGGACCGTGGTGCCCGACAACCGCGCGGGCGCCGGCGGCACCATCGGCATCGCCGAGGCCGCGCGCGCCGCGCCCACGGGCTACGACATCGTGATGGGCCAGAAGGACAACATGGTCGTCGCGCCCTGGCTCTACAAGAACCTCAGCTACGAGCCGACCAGGGACCTGGCCGCGGTGGCCCACGTGGCCTTCACGCCCGTGGTGATCGTCACGCAGGCCAACTCCAAGTACAAGACGCTCGACGACGTGGTGAAGGCCGCGCGCGCCGCGCCCGACACCATCACCTACGGCTCGCCCGGCAACGGCACCACCATCCACCTGGCCGGCGAGATCTTCAACGGCGCGGCCAAGATCAAGATGCGCCACGTGCCCTACAAGGGTTCGAACGCGGCCATGATGGACGTGCTCGCGGGCAACGTCGACCTGATGGTGTCGTCGGTGCCCTCGGCCATGGCCCAGATCAAGGCCGGCAAGCTGCGCCCGCTGGCCGTGACCTCCGCCAAGCGCAGCAGCTCGCTGCCCGACACGCCCACGGTGGCCGAGCTCGGCTACAAGGGCTTCGACGTGAGCACCTGGTATGGCCTGTTCGTGCCGGCCAAGACGCCCAAGGACGTGATCGCCACGCTGAACGCCGAGGTCAACAAGCTGCTGGCCACGCCCGAGATGCAGGCCGCGATCATCGCGCAGGGCGCCGAGCCGCAGAGCATGACGCCCGAGCAGTTCGGCGCGCTGCTGAAGACCGACTACGAGAAGTGGAAGGGCATCGTGCAGGCCTCGGGCGCGACCATCGAGTAAGCACGCGAGGGCCGACGAAGAAAGAGGGCGCGCTGCGCCCTCTTTTCGTTGGAGGACCGCGCCTCAACGCGCGGACACGGGCATCGGCGCGGCGGGCAGTACCAGCGATGCGCCCGAGCGCGAGGCCCGCTCCCAGCCCGGATGCTGCTGCGCGCGCTCCAGCTCGGCCGTCACTTCGGCGCGGGTCTTCGGCTTGGCATTGGTCACCGGAACCGGCGCGCCATAGGCCAGGAAGCCCTTCCATTTCGGATCGTTCTGCGCGGTCGCCAGCTCCTGGTCGACCTGGCCCGTCGACTTGCCCGCGCCGGCCAGTTCCGCATGGGTCTTGATGCCCGTTTCGTTGGCCGCGAAGTGCGAGGGTGCATCGACGTGCTGCGAGCTCTGCTGGGCGGAGGCCATGAGCGGCATGAAGCCGGCGATGGCGGAGGCGGCCGCGAGCGCGGCGATTCTTCTGTTCGACATGCATATCTCCTTGGGGTGTTCCCCGCGGCTGGATGTCAGGCGCGGGGGTGGAGATAGACGGCGATGCGTTCTGGCTTGCCATGCGCGGGGCGTCGATTTCTCCACGCCCACACACTAGAAACGGAAACGGACGCGGACTTATCGGCCCGGTTACGTTCTCGTCATCCGAGGCCCGCCTCAGTCCGGCACGAACTTGCGGTTGAACACCGCCACGTCCGACTCGAGCTCGAAGGCCGCGAGCTGGCCCATCTTGCCGTCGCTCAGGCGGCAGGCCGCGAACAGGCTGTGGCGGCCCTGGAAGCCGAACTCGTCCATCACGATCAGCGCGTACGGGTACGGCACGAAGACCTGGTGCGTGAAGACGATGCGGTGCTGGTTGCGCGGCGAGGGAAAGAGCTTGTACTCGCCGGTGTCGATGCCCTGGGCGGTGGCCATGGCGCGGGGGCTCAGTCCGGATCGCGCACGTCGGCCACCGGCTTGGCGCCGAAGTCCGCGCGCGCGAGGTACTTGAGCACCTTCGCGGCCGCGCTCGCGGGGCTGTCGAGCAGGCCCTCGCTCTTGAGCTTCTCGAAGCGCGTGCGGTCGGGGAAGTTCTCGGCCGAGGCGCCACGCAGTTGCACCTGCATGTCGGTGTCGATCACGCCGGGCGCCAGCGACACGATGCGCGCGCCGTTCGGCAGGTTCGCTTCCTCGAGCGCGACCGCGCGCGAGTAGTGGTCCATGCCGGCCTTGGCCGCGCAGTACGGTGCCTGGCTGCCCATCGCGTTGCGGCCCAGGCCCGAGGAGATGTTGAGCACCTTGCGCGCGCCGCGCCAGCCGCGCGTGCCGCCGAGGAAGGCCGCCGTCAGCAGCAGCGGTGCTTCGAGCCCGATGCGCAGCGCCTGCGACAGCTCGGCATCGACCGCGGACGCGAGCGGCGCGGGATTGCCGACCGTGCCCGCGTTGTTGATCAGCGTGACGGCGTCGAAGCGCTGCGCGTCCTGCGTGGCCAGCCATTCGCGCAGGCGCGCGGCGGAGGCGACGGGGTCGGACAGGTCCTGTTCCCATTGCACGAGTTCGACGCCGGCCGCCTTCGCCTGTTCGGCGAGTTCGGGGCTCTGGCGGCGCGAGATGCACAGCAGGACGTGGCCGGGTTGCAGCAGCTGTTCGGCCATGGCGCGGCCGAGGCCGCGCGATGCGCCGGTGATGAGGTAGAGGTGGGAGGTGGGCATGGGGGCGATGATAGTGAAGCGCCCGGAAACGGCAGCGCCAGGGTCTTCCGCCCCGCCTCCCCACCCGAAGCATTCAATTCGGCGGCGGCGGAAACGCCAGCGTGTTGCAGGGCTCGGCCGGCTGCACCTTCTTTTCGTAGAGCATGTCGTAGGCCAGGGTGCCCATCACGTCCAGGCCCCGTGTGTTCAGGTGGATGGGGCTCCTGGGGTCGTAGCAGGCGGTCGCGATCCCCAGCGGCATGCGGTCCGGATTACCGACGACGGTGGCGAAATCGATCACGCCGTCGAAGTAGCCCGAGGTCTTGATCCAGTCGTTGATCTGCCGCCACTTGGCATCGTTGGAGGCCGTGTAGTAGCCGGTCGGCACCGGATTGCCATCGACACCGACGATGTCGCCGATCGGCGTGTTCACGCCGCCATGGATCCTGATCTTGCGGAAGCGCGCCAGATCGATGAAGTACTTGTAGCGCTCGATGATGTCGGCCGCGGAGGACTTCGAAAGGTCGTTGTCGCCGGCCAGGATGACGATGTCGGTCGGATCGCGGGACAGCACGTCGCGCTGGAAGCGGTCGAACAGCGAGGGGCCGTTGTTCGCGTTGAACATCGAGTTGCCGCTGATGCCCGCGTTGCCCA
>NZ_JBZAYE010000438.1:0-6255 GCF_058244205.1 Variovorax sp. 20P10.2.4 | reverse complement strand
AAGAGCAGCGCGATGCCGAAGAACACCGACGAATAGCGCACCCAGGTGGTTTCGCCGTAGGCGTCGCTCAGGCGGATCACCAGCCAGTCGCGCACGCCGAAGGCCAGCGTGAGCAGGGCCGCGGCCGCCACCAGCAGCCGCTCGGCGCTGGGCCGCCGCGCCGTGGACCCCACGAAGGCGCCGACGAAGACCGCGATCACCACGATCTCGATCGCGAGCCAGCCGGTGAGCCAGATCGGCTCCTCGCGCTGCAGCGCGAGCGTGGTCGAGACCACGGTGCCCAGCACCACGGCCAGCAACGGCCAGCGCAGCCAGCGCGTGTGCGCCGTGCGGCCCCAGTCGGCCAGGTGGTAGCAGAACATCATGGCCGAGGCGGCCCAGCCGGCGTAGCAGGCCGCCATCAGCACGCCCCAGGGGACCCAGGGCAGCGGCGGCTCGGCGATCACGCCGTCGGCCACCCGGATCGCCCAGCAGAACTCGGCCAGCGCCGCCCACAGGTAGATGCCGTCGCGGCGCGGCTGCCCGGCCGTGGTCGCGTCGACCTGCGTGACCCACAGCGCCAGCGCGATGGCGCCGACGATCAGGCTGAAGGCCGTCAGCAGCACCGAGGCGGTGAAGCGCCAGGCGTAGGCCGGCTCGAACAGCCCGTTGCGCACCGGGTCGGCCGGGCCGATGAACACGGGCGACAGCCCGGCACGGCGCGCGCTGTCGGCGCGGATGCGGATCTGCAGCTGGTTGCGGCCCGCCTTCAGCAGCTCGCTGGGCACCGGCACGTAGATCGGCGCCTTGGCGTAGTCGGCACCGTTGCCCCGCGAGAGGTCACCGTAGACCTGCAGCAGCGCGTCGTTGAGCTCCACCTCGAACACGTTGCCGGTGCGCGGAATGAAGATGCCCCAGGGCATGCTCGGCGCGGCCGCCAGCTCGAAGGGCAGGTCGAAGCTCGCGAAGCCGGAGCGGCCGCGGTGCTGCCGGTCCCAGTGGTAGGACAACTCGACCGGCTCGCTGCGCCGCACGCCGTCGACCTCGGTGGTGACCGTGCCGCGGCGCAGCTCGATCGGCGCGTCGGCGGCATGCGCCCATCCGGCCCACCCGCTCCAGAGGGCCAGGACGAGCAGCAGCAGCCACGGCGCGATCGGCGTCGCGGGCAGCCGCCCGCGCAGGGTCCGGAGCACGGATGTCCCGTCTCAGCCAGAGCGCGACAGCAGCCCCAGTCGCGTGGCTTCGAACACGGCTTCGCTCTTGGAATGCACCGCGAGCTTGCCGTAGAGGTTCTTGATGTGGGTCTGCACCGTGTGCACGCTCAGGCCCTTGAGGCGCGCGATCTCGGCGTACGAGAAGCCGCGCGCGATCAAGGTCAGCACCTCGTGCTCGCGCGCCGACAGCAGCGCGCGCTCGCCCGCATCGGGCGCGGCCTCCGGCTCGGCCGTGCCCGGCACGCTGGCCGACTGCAGGCTGCGGTACTTGGCGAGCACGCGGCGCGCGATCATGGGCGAGATCGGCGAGGCGCCGGCCTTCATCTCGACGATGGTCTGGGCGATGTCCTCGGGCGCGGCGTCCTTGTGGATGTAGCCGACGGCGCCGGCCTCGATGCTCGCGAGCACGTTCTCCTCGTCGCCGAACACCGACACCACCAGCGGCTCGCAGCCCGGAAAGCGCGCGACCGCGTCGCGGATCACGTCGAGGCCGGTGCCGTCGGGCATGCCGAGGTCGACCAGCAGCACGTCGGGAATGGTGGCGGTGCGCGCGAGCCAGCCCAGCGCCTCGTTCACCGTGCCGGCGCTGCCGAGCCAGAACAGCTGCGGGCTGCGCTGCACGCTGGTCTCGAAGAAGGCGCGCGCGCGGCTGTCGTCCTCGACCACGAGCACGCCCCAGCGGCGGGACGTAGCGTCATGGGGGTCCTCGTTAGTCATGGGGCCGAAGCATAAGCCTGCGCACGCTGTCGCAGGTCCGCGAAGCCTCACCCTTTCATGGGATGTGCATCGCGCGCTTCGCCCACACACTCGAACCGTCTTCGAATTTGGTCGCCCCCCGAAGCGCACGGCATGCGAACACGCGATGAATACTTTCGCGTTGTGCCCCGGCCGCGCCACGCAGGCATCGAGGACCTCCTCCCGTTCCGGGAAGCCCGCATCGCGGGGTTTTTGTCGCCTCGACGCCATCTGATGGGCACGGACCTCATGCAAAATTACCTGGACTTCGCAAGCAGCGCGCCATCGACGCGCTTTCCGTCGCCCCCCCGCATGGAACCACAAACCACCCATCTGCTGTACCTGCACGGCTTCCGTTCCTCGCCCCGTTCCACCAAGGCGCGCGCGGTGGCGGACCGGGTGGCGCAGCGGCATCCGAACCTGCACTGGTGGTGCCCGCAATTGCCGCCCTCGCCCAAGGATGCGATCGACATGGTGATGAAGGGCATCGCCGACTGGCCGCGCAAGTCGATGGCGGTGGTGGGTTCCTCGCTCGGCGGCTTCTACGCCACCTATGTCGCGGGCATGACGCGCTGCCGCGCCGTGCTGCTGAACCCGGCCGTCCATCCGGCGCGCGACCTCACGCTCTACATCGGCGACCAGAGCGCCTGGCACGACCCGGCCGAGCATTTCTATTTCCGCCCCGAGTACATCCACGAGCTGCGCGCCATGGAGGTCGGCTCGCTGACTCGCCCCGAGCGCGTGTTCGCGGTCATCGCCAAGGGCGACGAGGTGCTCGACTGGCACGAGATGTCGGCGCGCTACGCCGACAGCCGCGTCAAGCTGATCGAGGGCGGCGACCATGCGCTGTCGGACTTCAAGAAGAGCCATCTCGACGACGTGATGGCCTTCATCAACCCAATTCCATAACGCGCCAATCGGGGGCCTGCGGCTCCCGCGCCACAGGCCCGCCCCGCCTGCATGGGAGAATCCGGCCCATGTTTGTATTGTTTGAAGAAGCCGGCAAATACCTCGGCGGGCGCGTGCTGTCGGAGGCGGAAGCCTCGGCGCAGGTCGAGCTCGAGACCGGCAAGCGCGTCAAGGTCAAGGGCGCCAACATCGTGCTGCGGTTCGAGAAGCCCTCGCCCGCCGAATTGATCGCCGAGGCGCGCGCGCTCGCGGCCGCCATGGACCTCGACCTGGCCTGGGAATTCGCCGCCGAGGGCGAATTCGGCTTCGCCGACCTGGCGGCCGACTATTTCAGCGACAAGCCTTCGCTGGCGCAGCAGGCCGCGGCGCTGTTCGCGCTGTTCGAGGCGCCGCACTACTTCCGCCGCGCGGGCAAGGGGCGCTTCAAGAAGGCGCCGGCCGAGATCGTGCAGCAGGCGCTGGCCGCGATCGAGAAGAAGAAGGCGATCCAGGCGCAGATCGTGGAATGGGCCGGCCAGCTCGCCGAGGGCGTGTGCCCCGCGCCGGTGCGCGAGCAGCTCTACCGCATCCTGTTCAAGCCCGACAAGAACGCGCCCGAATACAAGGCGGTGGTGGAAGCCTCGCGCGCCTCGCAGCGCGCGCCGCTCGAGCTGCTCGAACGCGCGGGCGCGATCGACTCGCCCTACCAGTTCCACTGGCGCCGCTTCCTGTTCGAGAACTTCCCCAAGGGCACGGGCTTCCCCGCGCTCACGGCGCCCGCCATCGTCGACGAACTGCCGCTGGCCGAAGGTGTCGAGGCCTTCTCCATCGACGACTCGCAGACCACCGAGATCGACGACGCGCTCTCGGTGCAGGGCCTGGGCAGCGGCACGGTCACGGTCGGCATCCACATCGCCGCGCCGGGCCTCGCGCTCGCGCCCGGCAGCGCGATCGACCAGGTGGCGCGCGCGCGCATGTCCACGGTCTACATGCCGGGCTACAAGATCACGATGCTGCCCGACGCGGTGGTCGACACCTACACGCTGCTCGAGGGCGCCGACCGCCCCGCCGTGTCGCTCTATGCGCGCTTCGACGAAGCCACGCTCGAACTGCAGTCCACCGAGACCAGGCTCGAGCGCGTGCCGATCGCCGCCAATCTGCGCCACGACCAGCTCGACCACGTGGTGACGCAGTCCTGGCTCGAGGACAGCTCGGTGATGCACGAGGACACGCCGGCCGCCGCCGCGCGCTTCCGCCCCCAGCTCTCGTTCCTGCACCGCCTCGCGCGTCAGCTGAAGGCGCAGCGCGAGGTCGTGCGCGGCAAGCCCGAGAACTTCAACCGGCCCGACTACAACTTCCGCCTGGTCGGCAACGACGGCGCCGAACCCACGGGTGCCGAGCAGGTGCAGATCACGACGCGCCAGCGCGGCGCGCCGCTCGACCTGATCGTGTCCGAGGCCATGATCCTGGCCAACAGCAGCTGGGGCGGCTGGCTCGGCGAACTCGGCGTGCCCGGGCTCTACCGCAGCCAGGCCAGCCTCGCGCCCGGCATCAAGGTGCGCATGGGCACGCGCGCGTTGCCGCATGCGGGCCTGGGCGTGAAGAGCTATGCCTGGAGCACCTCGCCGCTGCGCCGCTACACCGACCTGGTGAACCAGTGGCAGATCATCGCGGCCGCGCGCCACGGCAAGACCGCCGCGCTGGCCGCGCCGTTCAAGCCCAAGGACGCCGACCTGTTCTCGATCCTCTCGGGCTTCGACGCGGCCTATGCGGCCTACAACGGCTACCAGGGCGGCATGGAACGCTTCTGGACCCTCAAGTACCTCGAGCAGCAGGGCATCACCGAGCTCGAGGCCACCGTCATCAAGGACCTGCCCAACGGCGCGCTGGTGCGGGCCGACGCGCTGCCGCTGGTGTTCCCGGTGGCCGGCCAGCAGGAACGCGGCGCGCGCCTGCGCGTGAAGCTCGGCGAGATCGACGAGATCGCGCTCGACGTCAGCGGCACCGTGCTCGAGCGCCTCGATGCGCCCGCGGCCGGCGCGGTGGACGACGCCGAGGACGAGGAAGAGGTGGTCGCCGGCCCGATCGCGATCGCGGTCGACCTGGCCGATGGCGATGCCGCCCCCGACGCGGGAGCGGCCGTGGAGAACGCGCCCGCATGAACCTCAAGGATCTGAGCACCCTGCAGATTGCGCTGGGTGTGTCCGTCATCGCGCATGCCGCGCTGCTGGCGGTGCGTTTCGTCGACCCCGAGGCCTTCAATCGCGCGTTCACCGAGACGCCGCTCGAAGTGATCCTCGTCAACTCGAAGACCAACGAAGCGCCGGATCCCCAGGCCCGTGTGATGGCCCAGACCTCGCTCGCCGGCGGCGGCGACCTCGAGCGCGGCCGCGCCACCAGCCCGCTGCCGCCCTCCTCCTTCAGCGCGGTCGGCGATTCCGCCGAGGAGGCGCAGCGCCAGGTCGACCTGATGCAGCAGCAGCAGATGCAGCTGCTGACCCAGCTCAAGCGCGATCTCGCGGCCATGCCGCCGCCCGATCCGCGCGTGAGCGGCGACCCCAAGGAAGCCACCGCGCGCGAGGAGAAGCGCCGCCAGATGGTCGAGCTGCTGGCCGAGATCGAGCGCCGCGTGAACGAGGAGAACGCGCGCCCCAAGAAGCGCTACCTGAGCCCGTCGACGCGCGAGGCCGCCTATGCGCTGTACGTCGATTCGCTGCGCCGGCGCATCGAGGTGCGCGGCACCGAGAACTTCCCGACCGCGGCCGGCAAGAAGCTCTACGGCGAACTCAAGATGACGATCACCATCAACCACGACGGCAGCCTGCTCGACACCGTGATCGACGAGAGCTCGGGCAACACCACGCTCGACCGCCGCGCCCAGGCCATCGTGCGCAGCATCGGCAGCTTCGGCAAGTTCACCGACGCGATGCGCCGCCAGACCGACCAGATCGTGATCCAGTCGCGCTTCCGCTTCACGCGCGACGAGACCATCGAGCTGTCGTCGCAGTAGCCGCGACGGCCCGCCGAAGAAAAAGAAGCCAGGAGACCCGCGCCATGGATCTGTACTGCGTGATGGGCAACCCGGTCGAGCACAGCCGCTCGCCGTGGATCCATGCCCGCTTCGCCGAGCTCTGCCACCAGCCGATCGCCTACGAGCGCCGGCTGGTCGCGCTCGGCGCCTTCGCCGAGGGCATCGCTGCCTTCCGGCGCGAGGCCGCCGAACGCGGCGACCACGCGGGCGGCTGCAACGTCACCGTGCCCTTCAAGTTCGACGCCGCCAGCATCGCGCAGCACACCAGCGAGCGCGCCACGCTGGCGGGCGCGGTCAACACGCTGCGCTTCACGGCCGATGGCGACATCCATGCCGACAACACCGACGGCATCGGCCTGGTCAACGACATCGAGCGCAATGCGCGCGTTCCACCGGCCGGCAGGTCGT
>NZ_JBZAYE010000437.1:0-6282 GCF_058244205.1 Variovorax sp. 20P10.2.4 | reverse complement strand
CAGATCCGCCCGAACCTCGATCGATGCGGCCAGCGCGCTCATGGCGCCGCGCGATGCCGAGGCTTGCGGCCGAAGAACGGGTGGCTGGGATCGTTGAAGCCCGGGCGCGACGAATGGCCGGTGGTCACGAGGCCGTCGACCAGCGCCTCGTCCGCGTCGGTGAAGCGGTACTGCAGCGCGGGCACGTAGTCCTCCCACTGTTCGAGCGTGCGCGGCCCGGCGATGGCCGAGGTCACGAGCCGGTTGTTGAGCACCCAGGCCAGCGCGAACTGGCCCGCCGTGATGCCGCGGCCTTCCACGTGTTCCTTCACGCGCTGCGCGATCTCCAGCGATTCGGGGCGCCATTCGGTCTGCAGGATGCGCTTGTCGTCGCGGCCCGCGCGCGTGCCGGGCGGCGGCGCCTCGCCGGGCCGGTACTTGGCCGTGAGCACGCCGCGCGCGAGCGGGCTGTACGACACCACGCCGAGGCCGTAGTACTCGGCCGCGGGCAGGTGCTCGGCCTCGATCTGCCGGTTCGCGAGGTTGTAGAGCGGCTGCGTCGCCACCGGCCGGTCGACGTTGAGCGCATCGGCCGTGCGCGCGAACTCGGCGATCTTCCAGGCGCTGTGGTTCGACAGACCGTAGCTGCGCAGCTTGCCCGCGCGAATCAGGTCGCCGAGCGCGCGCACGGTTTCCTCCACCGGCGTCTGGCGGTCCTCGCGGTGCAGGTACAGCAGGTCGATGTGGTCGGTGCCCAGGCGCTTCAGGCTGGCCTCGACCGAGCGCACGATGCCGTGGCGGCCGGTGCTGCGGTTGTTCGGGCCTTCGATGTCGGGATCGGCATTGGCGAACTTGGTCGCCAGCACCCAGTGCTGCCGATGCGGCGCGATCAGTTCGCCGACCACCGTCTCCGACTGGCCCTGGTTGTAGGCATTGGCGGTGTCGATGAAGTTCACGCCCTGCTCACGCGCGCGGTCGGCGATGCGTTGCGAGGTCGCGCGGTCGGTCTGGCCGCCGAACATCATGGTGCCGAGGGTCAGCGGCGAGACGAGGATGCCGCTGCGGCCGAGCGGCCGGTAGTCGATGGTGCTCATGGGAGAAAGAAGAAGAGAGGTAGGAAGAAGCAGCGCGCGTGACGCGCCGGAATCAGAAGCGCAGCCCGGCCTGCTTCATCAGCGGCAGGATGCGGTCGCCGAAGAATTCGAGATCGGGCTTGAAGTCGTAGAAGCTCAGCTGCAGGCCGTCGACACCCGCGCGCTTGAGCTGCACGAACTGCTCGACCACCTGCTCGGGCGTGCCGATCACCTCGATGTTGCCGCCGATGGCGCGCCGCTTGGCGGCGTCGTTGCCGACCCGGCCGCGCCAGGCATGGGCGTCGCTGTCGAAGCGGTTGAAGCTGGCCTGCGGATCGATGTCGGCATGCGCCACGATCGCGTCGTGGTAGGCCCAGGTCTCCTTCTCGGTCGCGCGGCTGATGACCATGGGATTGAGCAGCGTGCGCACCTCGCGGCCCACGTCGCGCGCGGCCTGCTTCACGCGCGCCGTGTGCGCCGGCAGCGCCTCGATCGCGCTCGGGAAACTCGAGCCGGCCGGGCTGGTGATGAAGACGATGTCGGAGTAGCGCGCCGCGAACTCGATGCCGGCGTCCGAGCCGGTCGCGTTCACCAGCACGGGCCGCCCGAAGCGCGGCTTGGGCGACACGAAGGCGCCGTCGAGCTTCCACTGCGACTCGCCCTGGAACGACCAGTTCTCGGTGTCGGCCCACAGCCGCTGCACCGCTTCGAGGAACTCGGCCGCGAGTTCGTAACGCCGATCGTGCTCGATGCGCTGCGAGCCGAACATCTCGTGCTCGACCGCGCGATGCCCCGTCACCACGTTGATGCCCCAGCGCCCGCCCGAGATGTGGTCGAGCGTGGCCGCGTACTTGGCCAGGTGCAGCGGATGCAGCGGCCCGTAGAGCACGTGGATGGTCGAGATCAGCAGGATGCGCTGCGTCACCGCGGTGAGCGCCGCCGTCGTCATGAAGGAGTCGAGCGCGTTGCCGTTGAACACCCCGCCGTAGCCGCCCTTGGGCAGCCATTGCGAGAGCGCGAACACCAGGTCGAAACCCAGCCGTTCGGCCTGCAGCACCAGGTCGCGGTTGTAGTCGAAGCGCCAGTCGGTGGTGCGCGGCAAGGTCGACGCGCTCCAGCCCCCGGCCTGGATCGGCAGGAACAGGCCCAGCAGCACCGGCTGCTCGAAGGCGCGGGAGATCGGGCTGGCGGCGAATTCGGTCGGCGCGACAAAGCGCTCCCATCCGGCGATGGCGCCGGGTCGGTGTGACAGGGACATTGGAGGATTACTTTCTGCTGGCGCGGATTCTGGCCAGCAGGGGCGGGAATGGCACGCCCGTAATTCGCATATCGACATGCGGGGAGGCGCAATGGCGAAGGTGGACGGCTTTGGGGGAACACGAGAAAGCGTAGGAGCGTGGGCATGGAACTCCGCTAACCTCCTTCGGCTCGACTTTTCCCGGAGGTACATCCGCACATGTCAGCCACCCCCACCCCACCGCCCTACTACCACGGCACCAAGGCCGACCTGAACCTCGGTGACCTGATCGAGGCCGGCTACAGCTCCAACTACGGCCAGCGCAGGAAGGCCGTGTATGTCTACCTGAGCGCCACGCTCGAGGCCGCGACCTGGGGCGCCGAGCTGGCCGTCGGCGAGGGCCGCGGCCGGATCTACGTGGTGGAGCCGACCGGGCCGATCGAGGACGATCCCAACCTGACCGACAAGAAATTTCCCGGCAACCCGACCAAGTCCTACCGCACGCGGCAGCCGCTGCGGATCACGGGCGAGGTGAAGGATTGGCAGGGCCATGCGCCCGAGCAGTTGCAGGCGATGCGCGAGCGCCTGGAGGAACTCAGGCGCGCGGGCATCGAGGCGATCGAGGACTGAACGCCAACAAGGTGTGAAGAAACCGTAGCGAGCGCCCCAAGGTCGCGCCGAGGACCGCAGCCGTACTCACGTACGGTGAGGACCGCAGGTGCGATATCGGGGCGCGCAGCAGGTTTATTCACACCTTGTCAGAACACCTTGCCCTCTTCGAGATGCGTGGTCGTGCCGTTCAGATGGTGGTCGCCGATCACGCGTGCCTTCTGCTGCAGCGGGTTGTGATTGAAGATCGTGCGCAGGTTGCGCCAGTGGCGATCGAAGTTGTGGCGGCGCGAGGTGGCCGATGCGCCGCCGGCCTCGAAGATCCGCTCGGCCGCCTGCAGCGCGATGCGGCTCACCGCGAGCTGGGTCTTCGCGGTGGCGAGCGCGCCTTCGAGCACTAACTGCCGCGTGCGCTCGTCCTCGCGGTCCGTCGCCGCATCGACCCGCAGCGCCCGCGCCGAACGATCGAGCCGCCGCGCGTTGTCCGCGATCAGCGCATCGACCGCATGCGTGGCGGTCGCGAGGTCGCCGACCACCCATTGCGTGAAGTGATCCTGTGCCGCGCTGTCGGCCGGGCTGTGCGCGGCCGGCCGTGCATGGTGGCGCACGTAGTCGAGCGCGTCGGCAAAGATGTTGCGCACGATGCCCGCGGCCACGGCCACCAGGTAGAGCTGGCGCAGTGACGATGCATGGCGGCGCTGCAGGGTCTTGGGGCTGCCGTACACCAGCTCGTCGGCCTGCACCTCGAGGCCCTTGAACTCCAGGCTGCCGCTCGCGGTCAGGCGCTGGCCCATGCCGTCCCAGTCGTCCTTCACGTGCAGGCCTTCGCGCCGCGTGGGCACGACGATGGCGACGTCGCGGCCCTCGGGGTCGCGCACCGCGATGCTCGCGTAGTCCGAGAAGGCGGTGCCGGTGGCGTAGTACTTGCGGCCGTTGAGGACCAGGCGATCGCCGTCGCGCTCGAGCGCGGTGGTCACGGTGCCCGACTTGGGTGTGCCGAGCTCGGTGAAGGCGCCGCCGAACAGCGCGCCTTCGCGCACGCGCGCCAGTTGCAGTTCGCTGTTCGCATTGGGCGGGGCCGTGGTCCAGAGCTCGATCGCGTTGTAGTGGATGCGCAGCGCATGCGCGACGTTGGAGTCGGCCGCGGCGAGCGTCGCGACCACCTCGATCAGGTCCTCGACCGAGCCGCCGGGACCGCCGCGCTCGGGCGGCACGCGCAGCGCGCCGAGGCCGGAGGCGCGGAACAGCGCGAAGGCCTCGAAGGGCAGCACGCGGTCGCGCTCGCGCTGCGAGGCGCCTTGTGCAATGGCCGTGGCCAGCGCGGGCAGGCGATCGAGCAGGGTCTGGAGGTCGGGCGCCAGCGCGGCGCGGTCGGGTGCGTTCATCGGTGAAGGTGCGGTCAGCGAGCGGTCGAGGATGAACGCAGTATGGGCGCGCGGCATGGCCGTTTCCCGCATAAGAAAACTCGCATTCCTGCAATGGCGAACGGGCACGGATCGCGTGGAGCACGGCGCATTTTCAAACGCGAAAAGATGCTAAGCGCGCGCTTGGATTTCGCGGGGATATCCCAGACCATCGGCGGCCCAACCGCTAACCAGTCAGAGAATGAAATTCGATCGATGGGCACTGCGCGTCGCCCTCGCCGCGGCAGTGGCCGCCTCGCTCCCGGGCGCCTTCGCGCAGGGCACCGCATCCTCCCCCCAACCCATCGACGGCGGCACGCTGACGCTCGCGGTGTCGCAGGAGCCGACCTCGTTGGTGTCCTTCCTCGACACCAAGACCGACAACCGCAACATCAGTGCGAAGATCACCGAGGGCCTGCTGCGCTACGACGCGCAGTTCCGCGCGCAGCCGCTACTCGCCACGTCGTGGCAGGTCAGCGCCGATGGCCTGAAGTACACCTTCAAGCTGCGCCCCGGCGTGAAGTGGCACGACGGCCGCGACTTCAGCGCGGAGGACGTGCGCTATTCGATCCTCACCCAGAAGAAGCAGGGACCGCGCGGGCGCATCACGCTCGCGAACGTGGAACGCGTCGACGCGCCCGATCCGCTGACCGCGGTGATCGTGCTGTCGAAGCCCGCGCCCTTCCTGCTGAAGTCGCTGTCTTCGGCCGAACTGCCGATCGTGCCCTCGCACCGCTACGCCGACGGCGAGCCGCTGGGCAATCCCAACGTCACGGCGCCGGTGGGTACCGGTCCCTTCGTGTTCGACCAGTGGGTGCGCGGCAGCCATTTGGTCCTCAAGAAGAACCCGAACTACTGGCGCAAGGGCTATCCGCACCTCGACCGCGTGATCGTGAAGTTCGTGCGCGATCCGGCCGCGATCTCCACCGCGGTCGAGACCGGCGAGGTCGATGCTGCGCTCGGCGTGGGCCTGGCCGACCTCGAACGGCTCGAGAAGAACCCGAAGCTCAAGGTCGACGCCACCTACGACGCCTTCCTCAACAACGCCTCGTTCCTCGAGTTCAACCTCGAGAACCCGGTGCTCGCGAACCCGAAGGTGCGGCATGCGATCGCGCAGGCGATCGACCGCAACTTCATCCGCGACACCATCTACTACAAGCGCGTGGAGGTGGTGAACTCGCCGATCCCGCGCGTGCTGGCCGACTACTACGACGACAGCACCTTCCGCTATCCCTTCGACGTGACCGCGGCCAACCGCCTGCTCGACGAGGCCGGCCAGCCGCGCGGCGCGGGCGGCACGCGCTTCTCGCTGCGGCTGAGTTACATCCCGGGCGCGGACTTCAAGCGCACCAGCGACTACCTGCGCGCGGCCTTCTCGCGCATCGGCGTCAAGGTCGAGATCGTCGACGGCGACCTGCCCACCTTCCTCAAGCGCGTCTACAGCACGCGCGACTTCGATATCAACCTCAACGGCCTGGGCCGGCTGTTCGACCCGACGGTGGGCGTGCAGCGCATCTACTGGGGCGACGGGGTGCGCAATCCGCTGATCTGGATCAATGCCTCGCACTACGACAACCCGCAGGTCGACGAGCTGTTCCGCCAGGCCGCGGTCGAGCTCGACGGCGCGAAGCGCGCCACCCAGTTCCGCCAGATCCAGCAGATCGTGGGCCGCGAGCTGCCGGTGGTGCCGCTGGTCACGGTGCATTCGGCGCTGCAGGTCTACAGCACCCGCGTGCACGAACTCAACAACAGCATCGATCTCACGGCCGGCGACTTCGCCGATGCCTGGATCGAACCCCGCAAGTAAGACAGAAAAGACAGAGACGGACGGACCGCCATGAGCCTCCAGGACATCACGAACGACCAACTCCATGCACTGAGCTTCGCCAGCGCCGGCGAACAGGCCCGCGCGCTGGCCGAGGGCCGCGTCAGCGCGGTGGCGCTGCTCGAGCACCTGCTCGCGCGCATCGACCGCTTCGAC
>NZ_JBZAYE010000436.1:0-6284 GCF_058244205.1 Variovorax sp. 20P10.2.4 | reverse complement strand
CATGGGCTGCGAACGCCGCCTGCCGCGCGCTGAGCTGCAGCGCGAACTGCGCGCGCGCAATCCGCGCTGGGCCGCGCTCGAGGCGCGCGCGGCACCCGACGGCGATGCCGATCTCGAGGGCCACGATTTCTCGGCCTTCGACGTGCCGGCCTGCGCCC
This sequence comes from Variovorax sp. 20P10.2.4, assembly GCF_058244205.1. NCBI lineage: Bacteria > Pseudomonadati > Pseudomonadota > Betaproteobacteria > Burkholderiales > Comamonadaceae > Variovorax > Variovorax sp. 20P10.2.4. The sequence goes on along the minus strand of NZ_JBZAYE010000436.1, from coordinate 6,126 downwards.
ATTGCGGCGGCCTGCTCAAGCCCGACGTGGTGTTCTTCGGCGAGAGCGTGCCGCGGGAACGCGTCACCGCCGCCTTCGCGGCGCTCGAGGCCGCCGATGGGATGCTGGTGGCGGGCTCGTCGCTGATGGTCTATTCGGGCTTCCGCTTCGTGCAGGCAGCCGCGGCGGCCGGCAAGCCGGTGGCCGCGGTGAACCTCGGGCGTACGCGGGCCGACGCGCTGCTGGCGCTCAAGGTCGAGCGGCCGGTGGGCGAGGCACTGGCGGCACTGGCCGAGGCGCTGGCGCCCGAATCGCGCGCGGCCTAGCTAGCTATCGCAACGCGCGGATGAAGCCATCCACCGCCGAGGTGCAGCCACCCGGCCGGCGGAGTTGCGCGAGCGGCGCGAAGGCTCAGGCCTTCGGCAGGCTCCAGCTCGTCGCGTCGCCGCGGCCCGGCAGGTGCAGCGAGGCCGTCGCCGCCGGCGTCTCGGCCAGCAGCCGGCCCTTGCGGAACACCTTCAGGCGCGTGGTGCGCAGCCGGATCGCCTCGACGGGATCGCGCGCCTGCAGCAGCACGAAGCTCGCATCGCAACCGGCCTCGAGGCCGTAGTTCTCGAGGTGCATCACGCGCGCGGCGTTGGTGGTCACGGCCTCGAAGCACTGGCGGATGCCGGCCTGGCTGGTCATCTGCGCCACGTGCAGGCCCATGTGCGCCACCTCGAGCATGTCGCCCGAGCCCATGCCGTACCAGGGGTCCATCACGCAGTCGTGGCCGAAGGCGACGTTGACGCCGGCGGCCAGCAGCTCGGGCACGCGCGTCATGCCGCGGCGCTTGGGGTAGCTGTCATGGCGGCCCTGCAGCGTGATGTTGATCAGCGGGTTCGAGACCACGCTCACGCCGGCCTCGGCGATCAGCGGCAGCAGCTTGCTCACGTAGTAGTTGTCCATCGAATGCATCGAGGTGCAGTGCGAGCCCGTGACCCGGCCCTGCAGGCCCAGGCGCTGCGTCTCGAAGGCCAGGGTCTCGATGTGGCGCGACAGTGGGTCGTCGGACTCGTCGCAGTGCATGTCGACCAGCTTGCCGCGCTCGGCCGCGATCTCGCACAGCCGCTTCACGCTGGCCGCGCCGTCGGCCATGGTGCGTTCGAAGTGCGGGATGCCGCCGACCACGTCCACGCCCTTGTCGAGCGCGCGCTCGATGTTCTCGAGCCCGCCCGGAATGCGCAGCGCGCCGTCCTGCGGGAAGGCCACCAGCTGCAGGTCGAGGTACGGCGCCACGCGGCGCTTGACCTCGAGCAGCGCATCGACCGCCAGCAGGCTGGCATCGCTGGTGTCGACATGCGAGCGCACCGCGAGCAGCCCCTTGGCGACCGCCCAGTCGCAGTAGGCCAGCGCGCGCTCGATCAGCGCCTCGGCCGTCAAGAGCGGCTTGAGCTCGCCCCACAGCGCGATGCCCTCGAGCAGCGTGCCGCTCTGGTTGACGCGCGGCAGGCCGTAGCTCAGCGTGGCGTCCATATGGAAATGCGGGTCGACGAAATGCGGCGCGACCAGCTGGCCGGCGGCATCGAGCGTGTCGTGCGCCGGCGCGGCCAGGCCGGCCGTGACTTCGGCGATGCGGCCGTCCTGCACGGCGATCGACATGCCGGTGCGGCCGTCGGGGAGGGTGGCGTTGGTGAGGAGGAGGTCGAGCATCGTGGGGGCTTGGGGATCGTTGTGGGGAGATTCGGCCTGGCGTGGCCGGTTGGCGGGCCTCAGCGCGTGCGCTGCGGCCGGAAGCGGTACTGGCCCGGTGCCGGGCCGACCTCGATGGTCACGCGCCGCAGCTTGTCGTCGTGCCCCGAGTCGGCCTTGGCCGTCAGCACGATGCCGCGCGGCGTGGCGCGGCAGGTCAGGTCGCTGAGCGCGATCTCTGCATGGTCGTTGTCGAGCTCGGCGATGGGGACCGTGTGCGCGGCCTGCAGGCTGCCGTTGGCATCGCGCGCCATCCATTGCACATAGAGAAAAGACTGCGCGTACTGCTCGGCATGCACTACGCGGTAGGTGCCCTGGTGGTTCGGTCCCCAGGTGCCGCAGAGCTGGACCCAGGTGACGGCATCGGGCGTCTGGAAGCGGTCGTAGCCATAGTCGGTGCCCAGCGCATGGGCGGCCGTGCCGCACGCGAGCACGGCGGCGATCGAGGCGGATTGGAGGAGGTTCGGCATGGGTGTGTGGAGAGCGATGGCGGGCCGTCGTAATTCTCTACTCAGAATTTTTTACCTTGCAGAGACAAAAGTCGGAGGGGTGCCGCTTACGCTTTGAAAACAATGAAGCGCGATGACCTTGACTTCGGACCTGGCGTCCTGGCACTGCCGGGGCATCCCGGCGGTCCATCATGCGTCATGTGGATGACCGGGCTGTCCGGCGCGGGCAAATCCACCATCGCGCAGGGCCTGCGGGCCCGTCTGCAGGGCGAGCAGGTGGCCAGCGTCGTGCTCGACGGCGATGAGGTGCGCGCCGGCCTGAGCCAGGGGCTGGGATTCAGCCAGGCCGACCGCGGCGAGAACATCCGCCGGATGGCCGAGGTCGCCCGGCTGCTGAGTCGGCAGGGCATGCTCGTGATCGTCGCGGCCATCACGCCGCTGCAGGCGCAGCGCGCGATGGCGCGCGAGATCGTCGGCGAGGCCTACCGCGAGATCCACGTACATGCGCCGTTCGCGCTGTGCGAGCAGCGCGACGTGAAGGGGCTCTATGCCCGGGCGCGCCGCAACGAGATCGCGGCGTTCACCGGCATCTCCGACAGCTACGAGCCGCCCGTGGCGCCCGATCTGGTCATCGACACCTCGGCCTGCCGGCTGGCCGACGCCGTGGAATCGCTGATGCTGGCTTTCGGCACGGCTTCGCGGCCGGTCGTCGCTCCCCTGGGCACCCGCGCATGAAGCATCACCTGCTGATCGCCGGCACGGGCCGCGCGGGAACCACCTTCCTGGTGCAGTACCTCGCCGAATGCGGCCTGGACACCCACATCGCGCGCGACCAGTACCGGGGCTACGACGAGGATGCCAACGCCGGCCTCGAGGACCTGCCGCTGAACGATCCCGACGCGCCCTACGTGATCAAGTCGCCCTGGCTGTTCGAGTACGTGGAGCGCGTGCTGGCCGACGAGCAGACGGTGGTCGACGCCGTCGTCATCCCGATGCGCGGCATCGTGGAGGCGGCCGCCAGCCGCACCGTCAACGAGCTGCGCGCGCGCCATGCCATGCCCGGCCTGCACGACGACTGCAAGCAATGGGAGACCTGGGGCACGACGGCGGGCGGGGTGGTCTATTCGCTCAACCCGATCGACCAGGCGCGCCTGCTCGCGCTCGGTTTCCACGAGCTGCTGCATGCGCTGGTGAAGCGGAACGTGCCGATCGTGCTGCTCGACTTCCCGCGTTTCATCGAGGACCCGGACTATCTGTACGGTGCCTTGAGCGCCACGCTGGGCGACGGCGTCGACCGCGCTTCGGCCCTGCGCGCCCATGCCTGCGTCGCGGAGCCGTCGAAGGTGCGCATCGGACGCGAGCTGGCCGAGCCGGCCCCCGGTGCCGAGGCCGTGGGCACGCCGCGTCTCGCGTTCCCGAACCATGCCGCGCTGGACCGCAGCGCGCTCAAGCGCGAACTGGCCAACGCGAGCCGCCGCGTCGCGCAACTGGAGCGGCAGATCGCCGAGCTGCGCAACTCGCGTTCGTGGCGCATCACCGCGCCACTGCGTGCACTGGTGCAGCTGCTGCGCCGCGGCGGCGAACCGGCGCTGCCGGCCGCCACCCCTCAGCGTTCGCCCTTGCGGTAGGGCTTCATCAGCGCCTGCGGATAGCTGGCCTTGCGGGCCACGAGCACCAGCGCGAGGATCGACAGCAGGTAGGGCAGCATCAGGTACAGCTGGTAGGGCAGGAAGGCATCGCCCGATTGCTGCAGGCGAAGCTGGAGCGCGTCGAAGAAGGAGAACAGCAGCGCGCCCAGCAGCGCCTTGCCCGGCCGCCACGAGGCGAACACCACCAGCGCGACGCAGATCCAGCCGCGGCCGTTGACCATGTTGAAGAAGAAGGCGTTGAAGGCCGACAGCGTGAGGAAGGCGCCCGCCACGCCCATCAGCGCCGAGCCGGCCACGATGGCGCCGGTGCGCGTGGCCGCGACCGACACCCCCTGGCTCTCGGCCGCCTGCGGGTTCTCGCCGACCATGCGCAGCGCCAGGCCCAGCGGCGTGCGGTAGAGCAGCCAGGCCACCGCGGGCACCAGCGCCAGCGCGAGCAGGGTCAGCGGCGTCTGGGCGCCGAGCACCGGGACGTGCAGCCACTCCATGGGCGCGAAGGGCACGATGGTCGGCGGCGTGTTGACCTTCGGGAAGCTCACGCGGTAGCCGAAGTAGCTGAGCGCGGTCGCGAGCATGGTGATGCCCAGCCCCGACACGTGCTGCGAGAGCGCCAGGCCCACGGTCAGGAAGGCGTGCAGCAGCCCGAACACGGCGCCCGTGAGCGCGGCGATGCCCACGCCCGCCCACAGCGGCGCGCCCAGGTACACGGCGAGCCAGCCGGTGAAGGCGCCCGCGACCATGATCCCCTCGATGCCGAGGTTGAGCACGCCGGCGCGCTCGCACAGCAGCACGCCGAGCGTGCCGAGGATCAGCGGCGTGGCGATGCGCAGCACCGCAACCCAGAAGGCCGGGTTGGCGAGGATGTCGAGCAGGTCGGTCATCGGCTCCTCCGCACGCGGTACTGGGTCAGCAGGGTCGCCACCAGCACCGCGATCAGCGAGGCCGCGACGATCACGTCGGCGATGTAGGTCGGCACGCCGACGGCGCGGCTCATGGTGTCGGCGCCGACCAGCACGCCGGCCACGAACACGCCGGCCGCGATCACGCCCAGCGGATGCAGCCCGGCCAGCATCGCGATCACGATGCCGGTGTAGCCATAGCCGGGCGACATGTCGAGCGTGACGTAGCTGGTGCGGCCCGCGACCTCGATCGCGCCCGCCAGCCCGGCCAGCGCGCCCGACAGCAGCGCCACCGAGACCACGGTGCGCGTCACCGGCACGCCGGCGAAGGCGGCGGCGCGCGCATTGGCGCCGACGGCGCGGATGTCGAAGCCCAGCACCGTGTACTTGAAGACCGCCCACACCATCACCGCGAGCGACACCGCCCACAGCAGCCCGGTGTGGACGCGCGTCTGGGCGATCAGCTTGCCGAGTTCCAGGTCCGACTGCAGCGACACGCTCTGCGGCCAACCCATGGCGGTCGGGTCCTTCATCGGCCCGTCGAGCAGCGCCGACACGCCCAGCAGCACGATGAAGTTGATCAGCAGCGTGGTCACGACCTCGTCGACGCCCAGCCTGTTCTTCATCAGCGCCGGGCCCAGCAGCATCAGCGCGCCGGCCACGGCGGCGGCCAGCATCATCAGCGGGAACAGCAGCCAGGGCGACAGCTCGAAGCCGGTGCCGCCATGCACGCCGCCCACGGCGACCGCGGCCAGCGCGCCCGCGTAGAGCTGCCCTTCGGCGCCGATGTTGAACAGCCGCGCCTTGAACGCGACCGTGGCGGCCAGCCCGGTGAGGATCAGCGGGATCGCGCGCGTGAGGGTCTCGCTCCAGGCGAACACCGAGCCGAAGCCGCCCTGCAGCAGCAGCGCGTAGGTGCGGCCCACGGGCGCGCCGGCCCACAGCACCAGCAGCGCGCTGATCGCCAGCGTGAAGGCGACCGCGCCGATGGGCGCCAGGACCAGCGCGGTGCGTGAGGCCTGGTGGCGTCGTTCGAGCCGCATCATGGCGTGGCCTCCTTCGCTGCGGTGGAAGCGGTGGCGCCGGCCATCGCCAGGCCGATCGCCTCGCGCGTCCAGGCCGAGGCGGCGCGCGCCTCGCCCAGGTGGCCGCCGTGCATCACCGCCACGCGGTCGCCGAGCGCCAGCACCTCGTCGAGGTCGTCCGAGATCACGAGCACGGCCGCGCCGGCATCGCGCGCGGCGATCAGCTGCTGCTGCACATAGGCCACGGCGCCGATGTCCAGGCCCCAGGTCGGCTGATGCGCCACGATCAGGCGCGGGGCCTGGGGCGGGTACCTGCGTTCCTCGTCGCGGCCGGGCTCGGGCTGCTCGGGCGGCAGCAGGGCGCGGCCGAGGATCAGCTTCTGCATGTTGCCGC
>NZ_JBZAYE010000435.1:0-6296 GCF_058244205.1 Variovorax sp. 20P10.2.4 | reverse complement strand
GCACCGGCAGCGGCGCGAGGTACTCGGCGGGGTCGAGCCCCTGCGCGAGCAGCTCGGCGCGCTGCTGCTCGTGGTGCCGGCGCATGCCGGCCTGCAGGTTGCGCGGCAAGGGCTCGGCCAGGGTGTCGGGCATGCGCATCGCGGTCCATTCCGCGAGCAGCGCGCGCGGCACCAGGTCGCTGTCGCGCAGCACGTGGACGGCGCTCTTTTCCGGATCGATGCGCTTGCGCAGCACGTCGGCGTAGTGCGCGTCCGTGCGCGGCGCATCGGGCAGTTCGAGCGACGGCATGATGTGCTTCACGTCGGCCGCGTCGTCCTCGCGGATCGGCGTCGAGCCGTGCCACACCAGCACCACGCGCTCGCGGTCGGGAAAGAACCAGGCGGTGCTGAGCCCGAGCTCGACCCGGCGCAGCTCGCCGACCTCTTTGTCGAAGTTGAGGTGGCACACGGCCTGCCACGGCGGCAGGTGGCCGCGCAGCACCGGGATGCTCGGGTGCATGTTCCAGATCTCGTAGGGCGCGCCCGCGGGCAGCGCCGGCTGGCCGAAGCGCTGCTCGGGGCCGGCGGCATTGAAGAAGCGCCAGTCGAGGTCGTCGGCGAAACCCGGGAAGCCGTTCTGCAGCCAGGCGTCGTCGTAGCGCGTGCCGACCAGCGCCATGCGCTGCGGCGCGTCGGGCAGCAAGCCCGAGAACGAGGCCGGCCGCGGCCGCTGCCCGCGGCGCTGGATCTGCTGCCCCACCACCTCGACGTTGGGCAGCCGGCAGGTCGGCACGCCGTTGACGAGCTCGTCGACCGTGCCCAGGCCCAGCGGGTTCTCGGGCACGTCGGGACCGCCGAAGGCATGGCGCCAGTCCAGGGGCATCCGCTCGAACGCGGCCGGCTCGGTGATGTGGCCACCGAGCCAGAAGCGATCGCCGAACACGGCCAGCGAACGATCGACCGTGCCCACGCGCAGCCGCGCCGCGCAGCGCGTCTTGTCCTCCTGGTGCGCGGTGTAGGCGAAGCCGCTGGCCAGCACCTCGGCCTCGCCCTTGGGCATGCTCATGTCGAGCACGCTGCCGGGGTCGAGCACCTCGCCCGCCATCTGCCAGAGCTCCTGCTCGGGCTGCAGCCGCGGCTCGGCCTCCAGGCTGGCGCAGGCCAGCACGGCGATGCCCAGGTGATCGCCCGAGCGCCAGCGGTAGGGGCGGGTGAGCAGGCTGAGGCGAAAGGGCTTGACGATCTTCAAGGGTCGGTTTCGAAAGGGAAGGCTGCGCGCGATGCCGGCGCGGGATCAGAAGGAAAAGCCGGCCGGCCCGGCGATCGGCGAGATCACCAGGTCGGTGGCGGGCGAGGCGGAGGCGAAGCGCACGAGCACCGGACGGCCCACCGCGTACAGCGGCAGCTCGTTGAGCATCACCACCTGCTGCACGCCGACCTGGCGCTCGATGCCGCCGCGGTCGGCGAAGCGCACGGTGAGGTTCATCAGCGGGCTGGTGTCGCTGTAGGCATCGCCGATCTCGCTGCCGACGATCACGCCCTGCGCCTGCGCGTCGAAGCCGCGGCTGCGTGCCTCGCGGCGGCGGATCTCGAGCAGCTCCCAGGCGCCGCACAGCAGCGCCGAGCCCGCGAACATCAGCGCGATGCAGGGCAGCGCCAGCCACATCGGGAAGGTTTCCAGCGGCACCAGCATCGGCACCAGGCCCGCGGCCACCAGCACGGCACCCAGGACCCGGATCCAACGTCGGCGGGGCATGGCGGTCGCTGCCATCACATGATCAGCACCAGGATCTTGATGTCCACGTAGATCGGGCCGATCGAGATCTTGGTTTCGGTCTTCTGGTTCAGCGCGCGGTTCGACCAGCGGTAGGCCTTGATGTCGAAGCTCGCGCCGCCGATGTTGGTGGAGGCCAGGTTGAAGGTCTCCGACAGCGAGGCGTAGGTGAAGGAGTTCACGAAGGCGATCGAGAACAGCAGCGGCGCCTGCGAGCGGATGTAGCTCGAGGCCTTGGTGGTGGCGCTGCCGCCGGCCACGGTCTCGATGCTGCCGTCGTACTTGTTGGTGTGCTTCTCGGTCGAATGCAGCAGGATCTTCTTGGCCTTGACGTTGAAGTCGGTCTCGGCCTCGATCGACACGTTCTTGGCCCAGCCCTTGTAGTCGCCGGCCGAGACGGTGGAGGTGTGGTTGCCGGTCGAGATCGTCTCCGTGAGGCCGTCCTTGATCGTGTCCTTGCCGCCGCCGCTCAGGATGTCGCGCTCCCACCCGGTCTTGTAGCTCTCGAAGCGCTTGCCGGTCCAGGTCTCCAGTCTGGAGTCGCCGGTCTTGACGTGCTCGATCATGCCCTCCTTCACGTCCACGTGCAGCGCCTGGTCGAAGGTCTCCTGCCGCAGGTCGGCCATCACGTGCACCTCGGAGCGCCCGGTCTCGACCGTTTCCTTGGCGCCTTCCTTGGTCGTGATCTCGATGCTGTTGTTGAAGAAGTGCTCGGTCTTCTTCGTCACCTCGAGCTTCGAGCCCGACTTGTAGATCGCGTGGTCGAGGCCCTCGTTGACCGTGGTGGTCCGCGCCTGGTCCACGGTCAGCTCGTCGTTCTTCTGGACGTGGGTGGTGCGGTTGCCGTCCACCGTGTGGGTCTCGTCGTTCTCGACCTCGATGACGAAGTCCTTCTGCGCATGGATCTTGATCGACTCGTTGCTCGGGTCGTCGTCGATCACGAAGTGGTTGGCCAGCTCGCCGTTGCCCTTGATCGTGCGGCTGATGAAGCCGCTGACCGTGGCCTTGGCCGGCAGCTCGAGCGGCGGCATCTGGTCGGCGTTGTATACGCGGCCGATGATCAGCGGCCGGTCGGGACAGCCGGCGATGAAGTCGACCACCACCTCCTGGCCGATGCGCGGATGGTTGACCGCGCCGAAGTTCGAGCCGGCCCAGGCGCTCGACACGCGCACCCAGCACGAGCTGTCCTCGTTGCGCTGGCCGTAGCGGTCCCAGCGGAACTGCACCTTCACGCGGCCGTACTTGTCGATCCAGATGTCCTCGCCGGCCGGCCCCACCACGGTGGCGGTCTGCGGCCCGTTGGTGGTCGGGATGCGCGTCACGCGCGGCGCGCGGTAGGGGAACGAGGTCGGCTGCACGCCGAACTGGAAGCCGTAGTCGCCGTCGCCGTTGCCCGAGGCGTAGCCGCCCTCGCGCAGGTTGTAGAGCACCGAGACGATCAGGTACTCGCGGTTGTCCTCGTCGCGCGGCGCGTTCTGCATCGTGAAGCGGTAGCCGGGCGCCATGCCGCGCACGGTGGCGTGGCCGATGTCGAGCTCGGCCTGGGCCTGCGCCTCCTCGAGCCGGATGCGCGCATAGTGCTCGCCCTGGCCGGCATCGCTGTAGCCGCCGAGCCATTCGTACATCTCGTACTGGCCGTGGTCGTTGCCGCGCGGCTGGCTGCGCGTGGTGAGCAGGTCGGCCTTGGGCTTCTTGAAGTCGAAGTCGTCGACCACGTAGGTGCCGGGACGGATCTCCTCGGTCACCTCCCACTGGTCGATGGCCTCGCGGCCCGGGTCGCCCACGCGGTCGGTCGAGACGTAGCTGATCCTCGGGTACTCGGGCAGCGTCTCGTGCGCGCTCATGTCGTCGGCCAGCACCAGCGTGTGCTGGTTCTTCTCGTGCTTGAAGAAGTAGTAGATGCCCTCGTGCTCCATGAGCCGGCTCACGAACGCGAAGTCGGTCTCCTGGTACTGCACGCAGTAGTCCCACTGCCGGTACGAGGCCGTGAGCTTCTTCTCGAGCGCGAAGCCGTACTCGCCGAGCACCTCCTCGAGGATCTCGACCACCGACTTGTTCTGGAAGATCTTGCAGTCGCTGGTGCGCGTGAGATACCACAGCCACGGCCGCACCGAGGCGCGATACACCATGTAGCGCGACGAGGCCGCGTCGCGCCCGACCAACGTGAAGCGCGTGATCTGGCCGTTGAGGTAGCGCGGCGTGCCGGTGAGCGTCTTGATCTCGAGCGTGAGCGGCTTGCCGAGCATGGCCTTCATGTCGACCGAGGTGTTCGGGCTCAGCAGGTCGACCTCGAACTCGAACAGCTGGGACAGGCCCTCGCTGCCGTGCATCGAGCGGAACAGCAGCTGGTCTTCTGCGAGCGGTGTGTGGGCGGTGACGACACGGGCCATGGCAACTCCCTTCGCTTAGCTGGCTTCGGAAAATTCGTAGTGGAAGTCGTCGCCCTGCGCCGAGAGTTCGACGCCCGCGAGCTTGCGCGCACTGACCGTGGCGCCGATGACTTCCTCGCTCAATCGCGGCAGGATGGTGTGCGTGAGGATCGCATCGATCATCCGTCCGCCCGACTCGATGGCCGTGCACCGGCGCGCCACCAGCGCCACTGCGCTGTCGGTGTAACCCAGGGCGATGCCGTGGTTGGCCTGCAGCCGCGCGGCCACGCGGTCGAGCTGCAGCCGGATGATGCGGTGCAGCGCATCGGCATGCAGCGGGTAGTAGGGCACCACCACCAGCCGCCCGAGCAGCGCGGGCGCGAACACCTTGAGCAGCGGCTCGCGCAGCGCCTGCGCCAGCGGCTCGGGGTCGGGGCGCAGCACCGGGTCCTCGCACAGCTGCATGACCAGGTCGGTGCCGACGTTCGAGGTCATGATGATCACGGTGTTGCGGAAGTCGATGTGGCGGCCCTCGCCGTCCTCCATCCAGCCCTTGTCGAAGACCTGGAAGAAGATCTCGTGCACGTCGGGGTGGGCCTTCTCGATCTCGTCGAGCAGCACCACGCTGTAGGGCCGCCGGCGCACCGCCTCGGTCAGAACGCCGCCTTCGCCGTAGCCCACGTAGCCGGGCGGCGCGCCCTTGAGCGTGGAGACGGTGTGCGACTCCTGGAACTCGCTCATGTTGATGGTGACGAGGTTCTGTTCGCCGCCGTACAGCGCCTCCGACAGCGCGAGCGCGGTCTCGGTCTTGCCCACGCCCGAGGGGCCGCACAGCAGGAACACGCCGACCGGCTTGTTGGGGTTGTCCAGCCGCGCGCGCGCGGTGCGGATGCGCCGCGCGATGGTGTCGAGCGCATCGGTCTGCGCGACCACGCGCTGCGACAGGATCTCGCCGAGCCGCAGCACCGACTGCGCATCGTCGCGCACCATGCGCCCGATCGGAATGCCGGTCCAGTCGGCCACCACCGTGGCCACGGCCTGCGCGTCGACCGCGGCCAGGATCAGCGGCGATTCGCCCTGCAGTTGCGAGAGCTTCTGCTGCGCCGCGTCGAGCTCGGCGCGCATCTGCTCGGGCGAGGCCTCGGGCTCGGCGGGCGCTGCCGCTTCGCTTTCTTCATCGCCATCCTCGGCGACCTCTTCAGCCTGCGCTGGCACCGCCGCCGGCGAGAGCCGACGGCGCAACGCCACGATGCGCTCGACCAGCTCGGCCTCCTCAATGCGCCTTTGCTCGAGCGTCGCGAGCTCGGCCTTGGCGGCATCGATCTGCGCCGCGATGTCCTGCACGCGCTGCGCCTCGCCGACGCCGATCGCGGCCTCGCGCTGCGCGATGCCCGACTCGATGCCCAGCACCTCGATGCGCCGCTGCAGGTCCTCGAGCGCGGCCGGCAGCGCATGCTGGCTCAGCGCCACGCGCGCGCAGGCGGTGTCGAGCAGGCTCACGGCCTTGTCGGGCAGCTGGCGCGCGGGAATGTAGCGGTGCGACAGGCTCACGGCGGCCTCGAGCGCGGCGTCGAGGATCAGCACGCCATGGTGCTTCTCGAGCTCGGCCGAGATGCCGCGCAGCATGATCACGGCCTTGTCCTCGGTCGGCTCCTGCACCTGGATGGTCTGGAAGCGCCGCGTGAGCGCCGGGTCCTTCTCGATGTACTTCTTGTACTCCGACCAGGTGGTGGCGCCGATGGTGCGCAGCCGGCCGCGCGCGAGCGCGGGCTTCAGCAGGTTGGCGGCATCGCCGGTGCCGGCGGTGCCGCCCGCGCCCACCAGCGTGTGGACCTCGTCGACGAACAGCACGATGGGCTTCGGGCTCTTCTCGACCTCGTCGATGACCTGCCGCAGCCGCTGCTCGAACTCGCCCTTGACGCCCGCGCCGGCCTGCAGCAGCGTGGGATCGAGCACCCACAGCGAGACCTCGCGCAGCGAGGGCGGCACGTCGCCCGCGGCCAGGCGCTGGGCCAGGCCCTCGACCACCGCGGTCTTGCCCACGCCGGCCTCGCCCGTGAGCAGCGGATTGTTCTGGCGCCGCCGCATCAGGATGTCGACGATCTGGCGGATCTCGTCGTCGCGGCCGTAGACCGGATCGAGCTCGCCCGCGCGCGCCTTGGCCGTGAGGTCGC
>NZ_JBZAYE010000434.1:0-6312 GCF_058244205.1 Variovorax sp. 20P10.2.4 | reverse complement strand
GGCCACCACGCGAAAGCCGAGGTGGGCCAGCAGCGCGACCGCGATGCTGCCCACGCCGCCCGCGGCGCCGGTCACCAGCACCTCGCCCGCGCCGGGCCGCACGTGATGGCGCTCGATGGCCTGCACGCAGAGCATCGCGGTGTAGCCGGCGGTGCCCAGGGCCATGGCCGAGCGCGAATCGAGCCGGTCGGGCATCGGGATCAGCCAGTCGCTCTTCAGCCGTGCGTACTGCGCGAGGCAGCCGAACCAGTTTTCGCCGACGCCCCAGCCGTTGAGGATCACGCGGTCGCCGACGCGGAACTCCTCGCTGTCGCTGGCCTCGACCACGCCGGCGCCGTCGATGCCGGGAATCATCGGCCACTGGCGCACCACGGGACCGCGGTTCGCGATGGCCAGCGCGTCCTTGTAGTTGAGCGAGGAATGCTCGATGCGCACGGTCACGTCGGCCTGCGGCAGGACGGACCGGTCGAGCTCGACCTCGGCGGCTGCGAAGCCGCCCTCAGGCCGGGACAGATGGATGGCTTTGAACACGTGGGCTCCTGCTTTTTGCTGCACTGCATCGAAAAACTCGATGGACACAGCGCGATGGGAAGCGCCACTCTATGAGTGAGGTCCGCTCTACTCAAGATCAATAAACGTCGATACGCGTTCTCTTTATTAGCGCATTGAAAGCGCGGCTCGGCGCCGCGTGCCGGTGCCGTTCAGCGTTCGCTGCGTGCCTGAAGCACCGCCGCCACGCTCTCGAGCAGCGTGAGGCTGGCCACCGACAGATGGCGTCCCTTGCGCACGCAGCACGACACCGCCTGCTTCTTCACGCGCGTGTCGCGGATCGGCACGAACACCGCGTGCGGATAGTTGGGATCGAGCCCGTGCAGGTACTGGCTCACGATCGCGATGCCCAGCCCCGCCGAGGCCGCGCTGCGCATCATTTCGTAGGAGTCGGTGGTGAGCGCGATGCGCGGCTGGATGCCGACGCTGGCGAACATGCGGTCGATGGTCGGGCGCAGCGCCATGCTCTCGTGCGGCATGATGAAACCGTAGGGCGCGCAATCGGCCAGCCGCACCGAGCTCTTCGAGGCCAGCGGATGCTGGCGCGGCACCATGATGCAGGAGCCCACGAGGCAGCGCGCCTGCACCTGCAGGCCCGCATGCGGCGCGACGTTGTAGGCGATGATGAGATCGACCTCGTCGGCCATCACCATCTCCACCAGCCGCGGCGATGCGGCCACCAGCAATTCGAAGGTGACCTGCGGATGCCGCTGGTTGAACGGCGTCAGCGTCTCGCGCAGCAGCTCGCGCGCGAAGCCCTCGTTGACGCCCATGCGGATGTTGCCGCGCTTCAGGCCCTTGAGCGCATCGATCTGGGTCTTCGCCGCATTGAGCTCGTTCGCGATGGTGCGCACGTGCAGCAGCAGGATCTCGCCGGCGGCCGTGAGCTTGAGCCCCGAGCGGCCGCGGCCGCGTTCGAACAGCGGCGCCTCGACCTCGTCCTCGAGGTTCTTCACCTGCCGGTTGATGGCCGAGGCCGCGACGTGCGTGACCTCGGCGGCCTTGCGGAACGAGCCGGCCTTCGCCACCTCGCGGAAGTAGTGGAGCGCGGTCGGGTTCTTGAGCTGGGCGGAAAATTCGCGGGACATCGCGGGCCTCTTGGAAATCCTGTGGCGAGGCCGATGCTATGCGCAGACGTCCAGGCGCTATTCCGCGAGCCGCTTCTTTCCGGCCTCGGCCTTCCGGCGCCGGGGCTTGTCGGCCCGGCGTTTCTCCACGGCCGAGGCCATGCCCGCGGCCTCGGGGCCGAGGGCCCGCAGCCGCCGCACGTGGACCGCGGCGGCACTGCGGCTGCGCAGGAACAGGAAGATCATGGCCGGGGGCCCGATGCGATGGACGCGCTCAACGTCCCGCCAGCGAGAGCGGCCGCATGTCCTGCCAGTTCGCCTCGATGTAGGCGCTGCACGCGGCGCGGTCGGTGGTGGGCAGGGCCACGCGCCAGCCGGCGGGCACGGCGATGAAGGCGGGCCACAGCGAGTGCTGGCCCTCGTCGTTGACCAGCACCTGGAAGCTGGCGTTCTTGTCGTCGAAGGGATTGGTCATGGCGGTTCTTTCGATGGGGTGCGAAGGGGCTGGCGCTCAGGCCGCTTCCAGGAATTCGACGCGCGGCAGGGCCTCGAGCGCCTGCGCGATGCCGTGCAGCGCGCGGTGGCGCGCGAACTCCTCGCGCAGGGCGTTCGCGCGTTCGCGGTAGCTGGGCGTGGCGAGCAGCTTGCGCACCGCATCGCCGACCTGGCGCGCGGCCGGCTGCGCGGTGCCGAGGTTGATGCCCACGCCCGACCAGGCCACGCGCGCGGCGATCTCGGGCTTCTCCTCCGAGCTGCCGGCCACCACCAGCGGCACGCCGAGGCTCAGCGCATGGTTGACCGAGCCGTAGCCGCCGTTGGTGACCATCGCATGCAGCTTGGGCAGCAGGCGGTCGTAGGGCAGGAAGGGAATCACGCGCGCATTGGCCGGCAGGTTGGCCGACAGCGCGGGCGGCACCGGGCCGCCGGTGGTGGCGATCACGAGCAGCGTCGGATCGCCGGCCAGCGCCTGCAGCGTGGGGCCGATCAGCTGCGCGGGATTCTGGTTGGCCAGCGTGCCCTGCGTGACCAGCACGACCGAGCGGCCGTCGTCGAGTTCGTCCCACCACTCGGGCGGCGTGAAGTCGCGGCTGGCCGGCGCGAGCAGCGGGCCGACGAAGCGCACCGAGGCCGGCAGGTCGCTGCGCGGGTATTCGAAGGACGGGCCCGTGAGCTGCAGGTAGAGGTCGGGCATGCGCACCATGGCATCGACGAAGAAGGCCGGCAGCGCGCCGGCGCCGAGGCGCCGCAGCACGGCGTCGAAGTGGCGCTGCACGTCGCCGAACATCGCCTGCTGCAGGTTGGCGTTCATCGCCTTGTTGCGCGCGCGGCCCTCGGGCGTGGCGGACGGCGGCAGCGCGGTGCCGAAGAAGGCGGTGTCGCAGCTCGACAGCGGCAGCGCCGAGATGCCGATCGCGACCACGGCGGGCCGCTCGTCGCGCGGCCCCAGCAGCAGCGGGAAGGTGCCGCAGAACATGGTGTCGACCACGATGGCATCGGCCTCGAAGTCCTCGAGGATGGCGCGCAGGCCCGCATGCTGCGCCTCGATCGCGTCGGCGAAGAAATGCTTGAGGCCGAAGCACAGCTGCGCATGCGGCGAGTTCAGCCGGCGGCGCTCGGGAAAGCGTTCGTCGAGATCGCGGTAGTCGCCGTCGATGGCGCGCGCGAAGGGCGTGAAGCTCGCGCCGGTCGCCTCGGCCTGGGCCCTGAACTGGCTCGCGGTGTGCACCCGCACTTCGTGGCCGAGGCCCGTGAGGTGCTGGGCGATGGCCAGCATCGGCAGGACGTGGCCGGGCAGGGCGGTTGCCGCGATGAGATAGCGTGCCATGGGATGCTCCTTAGGAGGCGGTGGCTTCCAGGGCGCGGCGCGCCTTGGTGTGGATGCCGAGGTCGACGAAGTAGCGCTGCAGCAGGTCGCGGTCGACCGGGCGGATCGGCGTGCCGATCGCCTCGAGCTGCGCCTGGGTGGCCGCGCCGCACACCTGCGGCGGCGTGGCCGAGGTGTCGTAGCGGTCGAGGATGGCGAGCACCGCCGCGAGGTCGCGGTCCTTCCCCACCGCGAGCCGCGCATGCGCGCGCTCGAGCCAGGGGTCGAGTCCCACCGGCTCGAGGCGCATGCCCAGCCGCTCGAACACCGGCGGGATGTCGCGCACGCGCAGCGGCGCCTGGCCCATCAGGTGGAACACCTGGCCCCACGAGGCACGCTGCGCCGCGAGACCGAGGATGGCGCGCGCCACGTCGTCCACCGGCGTGAGGTTCAGCGGCAGGTCCATGTCGGGGATGGCTTCCAGGTCGGCGTAGAGATGGGCCACGCGCCAGATCAGGTCGTCGGCGTTGCAGATCGCATGCGTGTGGTCGCCGGTGACCGCGCCCAGCCGGTAGATCGCGACCGGCATGCCGCGCGCCTGCGCCTCGCGCGCGATCGCGTCGCCCACCCATTTGCTCTGGCTGTAGCCGTCGACCAGGCCGCGCCACGAGTTCAGCGCCGAGCGCTCGGTGACGGTGCCCTCCTGGTTGTTGGCCTGGTCGATCACGGCCAGCGTGGAGACGTAGTGCAGCGTCTTCGCGCAGCCCTGCGCGGTCCAGTCGAGCAGCGTGACCACGCTGTCGACGTTGGCCGGCTTGAGGCTGGCGTAGGGATGCAGGAAGTCGACCTGCGCCGCGCAGTGGTAGAGCGCGTCGCAGCCGTCGCGCACCAGCCGCACCGCGTCGTCGTCCAGGCCCAGGCGCGGCTTGCCGAGGTCGCCCGTGACGACCTCGATGCGCGCGTCGTCCCAGATCGATTCGAGCTGGCGCGTGGCCAGCGTGCGCTTCAGCCGCAGCGCGCCGGCCTCGGCGTCGGCGGCCCGCACGTGGCAGACCACGCGGGCTTCGGTGTCGCGCAGCAGCGCGGCCAGCAGGTGGCTGCCGACGAAGCCGCTGGCGCCGGTGAGGAACACGCGTCGCGGTGCCAGCGTGGGCGCGACCGCCTGCGCCTGCACATGCGCGGGCAGCACCACCTCGCGCGACAGGTCGAGCGCCTCGGTCGTGCCCGCGTTGTCGTCGATCCAGGCGGCGAGCTCGGCGATCGAGGGCCGGTTGTAGACCTCGGCATGCGGGAAGTCCGCGCGCACCTGCTGGCGGATGCGCATGCCGAGCTGGATCGCCATCAGCGAATGGCCGCCGATCTCGAAGAAGTTGTCGTGGATGCCCACGCGCTCCAGCCGCAGCGTCTCGCGCCACAGGCCGGCGAGCAGGTCCTCGGTGGGCGTGCGGGGCGCGACGTACTGCACCGCGGCCTGCTGCTCGGGCACGGGCAGCGCCTTGCGGTCGAGCTTGCCGCTTGGCGTGAGCGGCAGCGCGGGCAGGTGCACGAAGGCCGAGGGCACCATGTAGTCGGGCAGGGCGCGCGCCATGTGGGCGCGCAGCTCGGTCGGCTGCGGATCGGCGGCGGCGACGAAATAGGCCACCAGGCGCTTGTCGCCGGGCGTGTCCTCGCGCGCGATCACCGCGGACTGCGTCACCTGCGGATGCTGCAGCAGCGCCGACTCGATCTCGCCGGGCTCGATGCGGTAGCCGCGGATCTTCACCTGCTGGTCGGCGCGGCCCAGGTAGTCCAGGCTGCCGTCGGCGCGCCAGCGCGCGAGGTCGCCGCTGCGGTACATGCGGCTGCCGGGCGCGCCATGCGGATCGGCCACGAAGCGCTCGGCGCTGAGCGCGGGGCGGTTCAGGTAGCCGCGCGCCACGCCGGCACCCGCGATGTAGAGCTCGCCCGCGACGCCGGGCGGCACCGGCTGCAGCAGCTCGTCGAGCACGTACATGCGCGTGTTCCAGATCGGCTGGCCGATCGAGGGCTGCCGGCCGGCTTCCATCGGCGCGCTCATGCTCGCGCAGATGGTGATCTCGGTCGGGCCATAGGCGTTGACCATGCGACGCCCCGGCGCCCAGCGCGCGGCGAGTTCGGCCGAGCAGGCATCGCCGCCGACCACCAGCGTCCGCAGCGCCGCGAACTCGCCGGGCGGCAGCGTGGAGAGCGCGGCCGGCGGAATCAGCGCATGGCTCACGGCCCGGGCCTCGAGCAGCTCGGCGAGGTCGCTGCCCAGCAGCTGCTGCGCGCCCGGCACCACCAGCGCGGCGCCCGCGTGGAAGGCCATGAGCTGGTCCATCACCGAGGCATCGAAGCCGCAGGAGGAGAACTGCAGCACGCGCGAGTCGGGCGTGATCGCCAGCCGCTCCTGCATCGCGGCGCCGAGGCTGGCCAGGCCCGCATGCGGCACGACCACGCCCTTGGGCAGGCCGGTGGAGCCCGAGGTGTAGATCACATAGGCGGCCTCGTACGGATCGGCGGGGGCCGCCGTTGGCGCGGCCTCCGACTGGGCCGCGATCGCTTCGCGCGTATCGGAAGCGTCGAGCGCGATGCAATGCGCGACGTCGGCCAGCTGCGGCAGCAGCGCCGCGTGCGTGAGCACCGCCGCGGGCGCGGCCTCCTGGAACACGAAGGCGCTGCGCGCCGCCATGTGGTTCGGATCGATCGGCAGGTAGGTGGCGCCGGCCTTGACGATCGCCAGGTGGGCCACGACCAGGTCGAGCGAGCGCGGCAGCACCGTGGCGACGATGGCGCCGGGCGCGATGCCGCGGGCGCGCAGCAACTGCGCGAGCCGGTTGGCGCGCGCGTCGAGTTCGGCATAGCCGACGGTCGCGTCGTCGAGCACCACGGCGG
>NZ_JBZAYE010000433.1:0-6324 GCF_058244205.1 Variovorax sp. 20P10.2.4 | reverse complement strand
CGCTGGCTGCGGCCCGACGGCACACCGATGCAGCCGCCGGACTGGGAAGGCGGCACGGCCCTTGCAATCCTGTTCGGCAGCCTGGAGGCAGGCACCGCCAAGGAGACACCGACATCGACCACCACCCCAGCGACACCGAAGGCAGCGCCGGCCTGGCTGCTGCTCGTGAACGCGGGCGCGCAGGCGCAGCCGTTCCGCCTGCCGCCCGGCGCTTGGCACTGCGTCCTCGCCAGCGACCCCGCCATCGACCCGGGCCCCGAGCCCTCGGCCGTGAACGTTGCCGAGGTCGCGATACCGCCCTCGAGCCTCTGGATTGCAAGAACGTAGGAGCCTGCGCCGCGCGGCGGTGCTAGTGTGCAAGGGCCCGAGCGGGCACAGGCACACACAGAAACTCTGACGACACACGAACGAACGAACGGAGACACAGGATGGATCACAAGACACCCGCGGCCGCCCCCGGCACGCCGCTGCAATCGCACCAGCTCGTGCGCCGCACCATCGCGCTGGTACTGGCCGGCGGACGCGGCTCCCGGCTCAAGCAGCTGACCGACCGGCGCGCCAAGCCGGCCGTGTATTTCGGCGGCAAGTTCCGCATCATCGATTTCGCGCTCTCCAACTGCCTCAACTCGGGCATCCGGCGCATGGCGGTGGTCACGCAGTACAAGTCGCATTCGCTGATGCGCCACCTGCAGCGCGGCTGGAGCTTCCTGCGCGCCGAGCTCAACGAGATGGTCGACGTGCTGCCCGCGCAGCAGCGCATGGGCGACGAGCACTGGTACCGCGGCACGGCCGACGCGGTCTACCAGAACCTGGACATCATCCAGACCCGCTCCACGCCGCACGACTACGTGGTGGTGCTCGCGGGCGACCACATCTACAAGATGGACTACTCGATCATGGTCAAGGACCATGCCGAGAGCGGCGCCGGCTGCACCGTGGGCTGCATCGAGGTGCCGCGCATGGAGGCCACGGCCTTCGGCGTGATGGCGATCGACGACAGCCGCCGCATCACCAGCTTCCTCGAGAAGCCGGCCGACCCGCCCGCGATGCCCGGCCACCCCGACGTGGCGTTGGCCAGCATGGGCATCTACGTGTTCGATTCGGCCTACCTCTACAAGCTGCTCGAGGAAGACAGCCGCGACCCGAACTCCAGCCACGACTTCGGCAAGGACATCATCCCGCGCGCGGTGGCCGAGGGCCGGGCGCTCGCGCATCCCTTCGGCATGTCCTGCGTCACGCGGGCCTCGCGCGGGCCGGGCGCCAAGGCCTACTGGCGCGACGTGGGCACGATTGATGCATTCTGGGCGGCGAACCTCGACCTCGCGTCGATCACCCCGGAGCTGGACATCTATGACACCGACTGGCCCATCTGGACCTACCAGCGGCAGCTGCCTCCGGCCAAGTTCGTGCTCGACCGCGACGGCCGCCACGGCATGACGGTCAACACCATCGTCTCGGGCGGCTGCATCGTCTCGGGCTCGCAGGTCAGCAGCTCGGTGCTGTTCTCGGGCGTGCGCATCCACTCGTTCTGCACCGTCCACGAAGCGGTGCTGCTGCCCGACGTGGAGGTCGGGCGCGGCTGCCGGCTCAGCCGCGTGGTGATCGACCGCGCCTGCGTGATCCCCGACGAGATGGTGATCGGCGAGGACGCCGAGGCCGATGCCGCGCGCTTCGAGCGCACGGAAACGGGCGTGGTGCTGGTCACGCGCGAAATGCTCAAGCGGCTGGCGGAGCGCTCCGCGGCGCCCGCCGCCTGATGCCGCCGATGAGAGTCCTCCAGGTCAGCGCCGAACTCTTTCCCCTGCTCAAGACCGGTGGCCTGGCCGACGTCGCCGGCGCGCTGCCGCTCGCGCTGATGGCCGCGGGCCAGGACGCGCGCGTGCTGCTGCCGGGCTTCCCGGCCATCGTGGCGGGCGTGCGCGGGCTCGCACCGGTCGCCGCCTTCGCGGCGCCCTGGGGCGAGCGCTTCGGGCTGCTGCAGGGACGCATCGAGATCGACGGCGCGCCGCCGATCCCGGCCTACGTGGTCGATGCGCCCGCGCTGTTCGACCGGCCCGGCAATCCCTACGAAGACGCCGACCGCCAGCCCTACGGCGACAACCACCGGCGCTTCGCGCTGCTGGGCTGGGCCGCGGCGCAGCTCGCGCAGGGGCTCGATCCGGCCTGGCTGCCCGAGGTGGTCCATGCGCACGACTGGCACGCGGGCCTCGCGCCGGCCTACATGGCCTTCGCGCGCGGCGCCGACGGGCCGCGCGTGGGCAGCGTCTTCACGGTCCACAACCTCGCCTACCAGGGCCTGTTCGCGCCCTGGCACTTCCCCGAGCTCGGCCTGCCGGCACCGGCCTTCCAGATGAACGGGCTCGAATACCACGGCCAGCTCTCGTTCATGAAGGGCGGGCTCGCCTATGCCGACCGGCTCACCACCGTGAGCCCGACCTACGCGCGCGAGATCCAGACGCCCGACCAGGGTTGCGGCCTCGACGGCCTGCTGCGCCAGCGCGGCGGCGTGCTCGACGGCATCCTCAACGCGGTCGACGACCAGGTCTGGAACCCGGCCGCCGATCCGGCGCTGGTGCAGGGCTACCAGACGCCCGAGGGCCGCCACATGGCGGGCAAGGCGCGCTGCAAGTCCGTGCTGCAGCACCAGCTCGGGCTGGCCGCGCGGCCCGATGCGCCGCTCTTCATCCTCGTGAGCCGGCTCACCGAGCAGAAGGGGCTGCGCCTGGTGCTGCAGGGCCTCGACGCGCTGCTCGCGCAGGGCGGCCAGCTCGCGCTGCTGGGCAGCGGCGAAGCCTGGCTCGAAGACGCCTTCCGCCAGCGCGCGGCCGCCGCGCCCGACGCGGTCAGCGTCACCATCGGCTACAACGAGACGCTCGCGCACCAGCTCTTCGGCGCGGGCGACGTGACCCTCGTGCCCTCGCTGTTCGAGCCCTGCGGCCTGACGCAGATGTACGGCCTCAAATACGGCAGCCTGCCGCTGGTGCGCCGCGTCGGCGGGCTGGCCGACACGGTGGTCGACAGCACGCTCGAGGACATGGCCGGCGGCGAGGCCACCGGCTTCGTGTTCGACCGTTTCGACTCGGCGGACTACGATCGCGCGGTGCGCCGCGCCTTCGCGCTGTATCAGCGCGCGCCCGACTGGCGGCGCGTGCGCGGCCACGCGATGCGGCGCCCCGCCGACTGGGCCACCGCGGCCGCGCAGTACGTGGCCGTGTACCGTCAGGCGCTGGCCGCGGCCCAGGCACCGACGCCCCTGCCCCACTGAAGAAGGCGCAGGGCATCCGTTCAACCCGCAGACACAAGACACACCCACCATGACGATCGAAGACTTCGCCTACGACCATCCCGACCGCGATGTCGCGGCCTTCAAGCGCGCCGTGGCCAACAAGCTGATCTACGCGGTCGGCAAGGACCCCGTGGCCGCGAGCCAGGACGACTGGCTCTACGCCACCGCGCTCGCGGTGCGCGACCAGCTGGTGGAGCGCTGGATGGCGACCACGCGCGCCAACTACGCGCAGGACCTCAAGCGCGTGTACTACCTGTCGATGGAATTCCTGATCGGGCGCACCTTCACCAACGCGCTGCTCGCGGTCGACCTCCACGCCACCGTGCGCGACGCGCTGGCCGACTTCGGCGTCGACATGGAGGCGCTGTCCGAGCGCGAGCCCGACGCGGCGCTGGGCAATGGCGGCCTCGGCCGGCTCGCGGCCTGCTTCCTCGACTCGATGGCCACGCTCGGCGTGCCGGGCATGGGCTACGGCATCCGCTACGAGTACGGCATGTTCCGCCAGCGCATCGTCGACGGCCAGCAGGTGGAGACGCCCGACTACTGGCTCACGCGCGGCAACCCCTGGGAATTCAAGCGGCCCGAGGTCAACTACCGCGTGCGCTTCGGCGGCCGCGTACAGAAGCGCGAGGGCACCAACGCGCCCTACGGCGCGGCCGACTGGGTCGACACCCACGACGTGCGCGCCGTGGCCTACGACACCATCATTCCCGGCTACGGCACGCAGGCCACCAACACGCTGCGCCTGTGGTCGGCGCGCGCCACCGAGGAGATCGACCTCTCGGCCTTCAACCGCGGCAACTACATGGCGGCGGTGGAGAGCAAGAACCACTCGGAGAACGTCTCGCGCGTGCTCTACCCCGACGACTCCACGCCCTCGGGCCGCGAGCTGCGGCTGCACCAGGAGTACTTCTTCTGCAGCGCCAGCGTGCAGGATCTGCTGCGGCGCTACCTGCGCAACCACACCAGCTTCGACCGGCTCTCGGAGAAGGTCAGCATCCACCTCAACGACACCCACCCGGTGCTCGCGGTGCCCGAGCTGATGCGCCTGCTGCTCGACGAGCACGGCCTGCCCTGGGACACGGCCTGGGCCCACACGCAGAAGGTGTTCAGCTACACCAACCACACGCTGATGCACGAGGCGCTCGAGACCTGGCCGGTCGAGATGCTCGGGCGCATCCTGCCGCGCCACCTGCAGATCATCTACGACATCAACGCGCGCTTCCTCGCCACCGTGACGCAGACGCACGGCAACGACGTCGAGCTGATGCGCCGCCTCTCGCTGGTCGACGAGGCCGGCGAGCGCCGCGTGCGCATGGCCTACGTGGCGGTGCTCGCGAGCCACTCGATCAACGGCGTGTCGGGACTGCACTCGGAGCTGATGAAGCAGTCGATCTTCGCGGACTTCGCGAAGATCTTTCCCGAGCGCTTCAACAACAAGACCAACGGCGTCACGCCGCGGCGCTGGCTCGCGCAGGCCAACCCGCCGCTGGCCGCGCTGCTCGACCAGCGGCTGGGCAAGGGCTGGCGGCGCGACCTCTCGCAGCTCGAGGCGCTGCGGCCGATGGCGGCGCAGCCGCCCTTCGTGCGCGCCTTCCGCCACGCCAAGCGCGAGAACAAGCTGCGGCTGGCCAACTGGATCGAGCAGCACATGAACATCGTGGTCGACACCGACGCGATGTTCGACGTGCAGGTCAAGCGCATCCACGAGTACAAGCGCCAGTTGCTCAACGTGCTGCACGTGATCGCGCGCTACCACCGCATCCTCGACGCCCAGGCCGCGGGCGGCAGCGTCGACATCGTGCCGCGCGTGGTGGTGTTCGCGGGCAAGGCGGCCTCGGCCTACGTGATGGCCAAGCAGGTGATCCGCCTCATCAACGACGTGGCCGCCACCATCAACGCCGACGCGCGCGTGGGCAAGCTGCTGAAGGTGGTGTTCCTGCCGAACTACAGCGTGAGCCTGGCCGAGATCATCATGCCGGCGGCCGACCTGTCGGAGCAGATCTCCACCGCCGGCACCGAGGCCTCGGGCACCGGCAACATGAAGTTCGCGCTCAACGGCGCGCTGACCATCGGCACGCTCGACGGCGCCAACGTCGAGATGCGCGAGAACGTCGGGCCCGAGAACATCTTCATCTTCGGCAACACCACGCCCGAGGTGGCCGAGATCCGCGCGCGCGGCTACCAGCCGCGCGACATCTACGACGGGAACGAGGAGCTGCGGCGCGTGCTCGACGCGATCCGCGACGGCGCCTTCTCGCCGGCCGAACCGGCGCGCTACCAGGGCATCTACGACGCGCTCGTGAACTGGGGCGACCACTACCTGCTGCTGGCCGACTACGCGAGCTACGTCGCGAAGCAGGCCGAGGTCGATGCGCTCTACCGCGACGCCGATGCCTGGACGCGCACCGCGATCCTCAACGTGGCGGGCATGGGCGCCTTCTCGTCGGACCGCACGATCGCCCAGTACGCGCACGACATCTGGCAGACCAAGCCGGTGGTTCTGGGCTGAGCCCGGCGCCGGCCGGCTTCAGCGCGGCGTCGTCGGCGGCGGCGCCTCGGTGACGAAGCCGATGCGGCTCAGGCCCGCCTTGTTGGCGATGCCCATCAGGGCCACCACGCGGCCGTAGGGCACGGTCTGGTCGGCGCGCAGCTGGACCTCGGTGTCCTTGCTGTCGGCGGCGGCCTTCTCGAGGCGGGTCGCAAGTTCCTCGTCGGTCACGGGCTGGTCGTTGAGGAAGGCCTTGCCCGCCGGGTCGACCGACAGGCTCACGAACTTCGGCGTGTCGTTGGGCTGGCCGGCATCGGTCTGCGGCAGGTCGAGCTTGATCGAGCTGGCCATCAGCGGCGCCGTGATGATGAAGATCACCAGCAGCACCAGCATCACGTCGACCAGCGGCGTGACGTTGATGTCGGACAGCGGCCGCTGGCCGCCGGCACCGGTGGCACGGCCACCGCCGGCGGAGCTGCTGCCGAGCGAGGTGCGTCCGAAGGCCATGGGGGCGAAGCGGTTCAGACCGGCATCGGCCGCGCGGGCG
>NZ_JBZAYE010000432.1:0-6336 GCF_058244205.1 Variovorax sp. 20P10.2.4 | reverse complement strand
GCGAACCCCGCCGTTCCACCCGGCGCCCCCTTGCGCGGCGCGGAGGTCCCCCGATGAGCACCCCGATTCCCCTGCAGCAGGCGCATGGCGCGAGCGTGCTGCGCCAGTTCTATGCGCTCACCAAGCCGCGCGTGGTGCAGCTGATCGTCTTCTGCGCGCTGATCGGCATGGTGCTGGCCGTGCCCGGCGCGCCCTCGTGGCTCGACGTGCAGCGCGCCGTGCTGGCCTGCATCGGCATCTGGCTGGTGGCGGGCGCGGCGGCCGCCTTCAACTGCCTGGTCGAGAAGGGCATCGACGCCAAGATGAAGCGCACCGCCTGGCGCCCGACCGCGCGCGGCGAGCTCAGCGACCGCCAGGCGCTGCTGTTCTCGGCCGCGCTGTGCATCGCCGGCTCGGTGCTGCTGTGGTTCACCGTCAATCCGCTCACCATGTGGCTGACCTTCGCCACCTTCGTCGGCTATGCGGTGATCTACACCGTGATCCTGAAGCCGCTGACGCCGCAGAACATCGTGATCGGCGGCGCCTCGGGCGCGATGCCGCCGGTGCTGGGCTGGGCCGCGATGACCGGCGAAGTGGGACCGGAGGCGCTGATCCTGTTCCTCATCATCTTCCTGTGGACTCCGCCGCACTTCTGGGCGCTCGCGCTCTATCGTGTCGAGGACTACCGCAAGGCCGGCCTGCCGATGCTGCCGGTCACGCATGGCAACGAGTTCACGCGGCTGCAGGTGCTGCTCTACACCTTCATCTTGTTCGCGGGCTGCCTGATGCCCTTCATCTACGGCATGAGCGGCTGGCTCTACCTCGCGGTGGCGGTGGTCGTGAGCGTGGGCTTCACCGGCTACGCCTTCGCGCTGTGGCGCAACTACTCCGACACCCTGGCGCGCAAGACCTTCCGGTTCTCGCTGATCCACCTGAGCGTGCTGTTCGCGGCCTTGCTCGTCGACCATTACCTCCGCTGACCCATGAACAAGCGCAATGCCCTGAAGTTGATCGCCGCCGGCGCGGGCTGGACGGCCGTGTCCGCCACCGTGGGGCTGGGCCTCGCGGGCTGCAACGAGACCAAGCAGAGCTTCAATGCGGTCGACATCACGGGCGCCGACTACGCGCGCGACTTCTCGCTCAAGGATGCCGACGGCAAGCTGCGCACCATGGCCGACTTCAAGGGCAAGGTGGTCGTGCTGTTCTTCGGCTACGCGCAGTGCCCCGACGTCTGCCCGACCACCATGACCGAGATGGCGCAGGTCAAGCAGCAGCTCGGGGCCGACGGCGACAAGCTGCAGGTGGTGTTCGTCACGGTCGACCCGGCACGCGATACGCCCGAGGTGATGAAGGCCTACATGGGCGCCTTCGACCCCAGCTTCGTCGCGCTGATCCCGACGACCGACGAACTGGCCGCCACGACCAAGGACTTCAAGGTCTACTACAAGAAGGTCGACGGCAAGACGCCCACCAGCTACTCGATGGACCACTCGGCCGCGAGCTTCGTCTACGACCCGCAGGGCCGGCTGCGGCTGTACGCGCGCTACGGCGCCGGCATGCCGCCGATGGTGGCCGACATCAAGACCCTGCTGGCGGCCTGAGTCGATGGCGCCCGGCACGGAGGTCGCGAGCCTCGCCGCAGCGATCGAAGCGGTCGAGCACCTCAAGGCGCGCAAGGGCGCGTTCCGCATCGCGCTGATCCCGCCCGAGGTGCTGCGCGCGCTCAACGACGGGCTGATCGAGACCGTCAACCTCAACGAATTCCTCGCGCTCGAACTGCCGCAGCTGGCGCGCAGCGTGGCGGGCCACATCGGCCTCGACGCGGCGAGCGAGCGGCTGGTCGACACGCTGGCGATGCTGAGTGCCTTCAAGCCGATGCAGCGGCACGGCCACATCGCGCGGGCGCTGTACGACCTCGCCGCGCTGCACGACGAACGCGATGCGGTCGCGCACCGGCTCGCCACGCATGCCAGCGACGTCGCGCGCTGCTGGGCGGCGCAGTGGGTCACGCTGTCGCAATTGCCGCTGGCCGGGCAGCTCGAGGCGGTGCGGCGCTTCGCGGCCGATCCGCATTTCGGCGTGCGCGAGATCGCCTGGATGGCGGTGCGCGACGCGGTCGTCGGCTCGCTCGACGAGGCGCTCGCGCTGCTGCAGCCGTGGGTGCGCGACGACGATCCGAACATCCGCCGCTTCGCGAGCGAACTCACGCGCCCGCGCGGCGTGTGGTGCGCGCAGATCGAGGCGCTGAAGGCCGAGCCCTGGCGCGCGTTGCCGCTGCTCGAACCCTTGCGCGCCGACGGCAGCCGCTACGTGCAGAACTCGGTCGCCAACTGGCTCAACGACGCGAGCAAGACGCAGGCGGAGTGGGTCGATGGCGTGTGCGCGCGCTGGGTGAAGGAGTCGAACACCCCCGAGACGCGCTACATCGCCAAGCGCGCGCTGCGCACGCTCGCCAAGACCTCGGGTTGAACGAAGCGCGCCCATGAAAAAGCCCGGCGCGGGGCCGGGCTCGTTCGAAGGGGCGAAAGAAGCCGATCAGGCGTAATCGGCCAGCGCCTTCTTCATCTTCTTCATCGCGGCCACCTCGATCTGGCGGATGCGCTCGGCGCTCACGCCATAGACCGCGGCGAGGTCGTGCAGGGTCATGCCGCCCGAACCGTCGTCGTTGACCTTGAGCCAGCGCTCTTCCACGATGCGGCGGCTGCGCGCGTCGAGGGCCTCGAGCGCGGTCGCGATGCCGTCGCTCGACAGGCGGTCGCGCTGCTGCGATTCGAGCAGCGCGGTCGGTTCCTGCGTCGCGTCGGCCAGGTAGGCGATCGGGCCGAAGGCTTCCTCGCCGTCGTCGTTCGGGCTCGGGTCGAGCAGCACGTCGCCGCCCGAGAGCCGGGTTTCCATCTCGAGCACTTCCTCGGGCTTCACGTTCAGGCGCGCGGCCATCTGCGTCACCTCGTCGGCGCTCAGCGTTTCGCGGTGCGTGCCGGTGTCGGCCGCGGCCGAGTCGGCCTTGAAGCCCTGCTTCATCGAGCGCAGGTTGAAGAACAGCTTGCGCTGGGCCTTGGTCGTCGCGACCTTGACCATGCGCCAGTTCTTCAGGATGTACTCATGGATCTCGGCCTTGATCCAGTGCATGGCGTAGCTCACCAGCCGCACGCCCTGATCGGGGTCGAAACGCTTCACGGCCTTCATCAGGCCGACGTTGCCTTCCTGGATCAGGTCGCCGTGCGGCAACCCGTAGCCCAGGTACTGGCGGGAGATGGACACCACGAGGCGCAGGTGCGAAAGGATCAGCGCACCGGCCGCTTCGAGGTCGTTGTGGTCGCGCAAACGGCGGGCGAAGCCCTGCTCTTCCTCGAGGGTGAGCAGCGGCAGGCGGTTGGCGGCCGAAATGTAAGCATCCAGGTTACCCAGCGGGGGCACCATCGACCAGGGGTTGGCGACGGCGAGCTGGTTGGCAGAGGCTCCAGACAGGGATGTCATCAGGGGAAACTCCTTCGTATTGGCCATATTAGCACTCGGTTAGAGGGAGTGCTAAGGCAAGGGTTCCCCTAAAGTCTCTATCGGGCCGATAGGCAAGGGCTGTCGGCCGGCGGCCCCGAAAGACCGCGGTCTTGTCCGACTTGCAGCCGACAAAGCCCCGTAAGCGGGTACTTACCAGCGGATACCCAGCTTGAGCAGCAGCTTGGACACCACGAACAGCGGCCCGACCCAGAGGTATTGGATGTCTTCGAAGAACGAAGGTTTCCGTCCCTCGATCTTGTGGCCGACGAACTGGAAGATCCAGGCCACCACGAAGATGGCGGCGGAAATCGGCAACACAAGGCTGCCCATGGCATGGACCAGCGCCAGCAGGATGGCGGTCTGGATGCCCATCGCGAGCAGGAAGACCGGCGAGCGCAGCGTCAGGTAGTAGACGAAGCTGGCCAGCAGGAAGGCGTAGGCGGCCCAGGGGTGGATCGCGAAGATCAGCCCGACCAGGCTGACCATGATCGCGGGGATCGCGACGAAGTGGATCCGCTCGTTGGTCGGGTGCCGGTGGCTCTGTTCGTAGTGGGCCAGCAGGCGGTCGACCTTGCGGTCGCTGGCGGCCTCGGGCGCGTGGGCGGTGGCGGTGTGCGGCATGGCATGTCTCCGTGGCTCGTGCGCGCCGTTCGTTGCGGCCCGCGATGGAATCCGCCGATGGTGCCCCGCGCCGGCTTCGCTGGCAAGTGCTATATAAACAATAGCATTACACCAAGCGGCCATCGCGGGGATCGCCATGACTTCCGGCACTGTCGCGCCCTGGGTGCACCGCTAAGATGCGGCGCGTGGCTCCGCTCGATCCCTCTTCCTCCTCCACTCCCCCCTCCTCGGCGGCGCAGGCCGGCATCGCGCCGCGCGGCCGCACCGCGATCCTGGTGGTCGACGACCACGACCTGCTGCGGCTAGGCGTCTGTGCGCTGGTCCAGGCCCAGGCGACTTCCTCGGGCGCCGCGATCGAGGTCTACGAGGCCGGCAACGTCGCCGACGCGCTCAAGCTCTACGAGGCGCACCAGGACGCCATCGGCCTGGTGCTGCTCGACCTCGCGCTGCCCGACACCCATGGCCTGAGCGGCCTGGCCGAGTTCCGCCTGCGCTATCCCGAGGCCCGCATCGTGGTGCTTTCGGGCACCGGCAACAGCACGCTGGCGCAGGGCGTGCTGGCGCTGGGCGCGAGCGCTTTCCTGCCCAAGTCGGCCGACCTCAAGGAAGTGGTGAGCTTCATCCGCGCCTGCGGCCTGCTCGACCCCGATGCCGCCCAGTCGCCGCCGCCGGCCGTGCCGAAGGCGCTCACCGGCTATGCCGAGTTCGCCCACGCCAGCGCCTGGCAGGAACTCACGCCGCGCCAGATGCAGGTGCTGCAGTGGGTGCTCGAGGGCAAGGCGAACAAGGAGATCGCCCAGCTCGCCAACCTGAGCGAAGGCACGGTGAAGAACCACGTGTCGACCATCCTGCTGCTGTTCGGCATGCGCTCGCGGGCCCAGTTGATCAGCACCCTGCATTGAACGGCGCGCGGTGCTGAACGACCCGGCCGCCGACGTCGTTCTCGGCCAGCGCGTGCTGCGCGAACACGTCGCCTCGGTCTACGACACCTACAGCGCCTCGACGCTGACCCACCTGTGCTTCGTGGCGGTGTTCGGCGCCATCCTCTACGCGCAGCTGCACGACCCGCGGCTGCTGTTCTGGATGGCCGGCATGGTGCTGGCCGACATCTATGTCTTCTTCACGCCGCGCTGGTACCCGGCGCGGCCGGCCGTCGAGAGCCCGTACTGGGCGCGCAAGATCTCGCGCTTGGTCACGCTGGTCAGCATGGTCACGGCCGTCGTGCCCTGGCTGGTCGTGCCGGCCGGCAACCTGCCGATGACCTCGCTGCTGATGGCGGTCATCGTCGGCAGCTGCGCGCGTGCCTCGCAGTCGCTGTGGCCGCTGAAGCCGGCGCTGTTCGGCTACACGCTGCCGATGTCGCTGGGCATGATCACCGCGCTGGCCTGGCAGGGCGATGGGCTGCACCTGTTCCTGGCCGCGGCCGGCGCGGCCTACCTGATGCTGACCCTGCACGCGGGCATCCGCCAGCACCGGCTCCTGACCGATTCGCTGATGCTGCGCTTCGAGAACGAGGCGCTGGCCGCGCGCCTGGGCGAGCAGATCGCGGCCACCGAGCGCGCCAGCCTCGAGAAGACCCGCTTCCTCGGCACCGCCAGCCACGACCTGCGCCAGCCGCTGCATGCCATCGCGCTGTTCGGCGCGGCGCTCGAGAACGAACTGCGCAACCGCCCCGAAGGCCGCAATGCCGAACGGCTGATGCGCGCCGTGAACGCGCTCGGCGCCTCGCTCGACACCATGCTCGACGTCTCGCGGCTCGATGCCGGCGTGGTCGTGCCCGAGGTGCAGGCGGTGCAGCTCGATGCGCTGTTCCTGCCGCTCAACCACACCTTCTCGGCGCGCGCCGAGCAGAAGTCGCTGCAGTTGCGCGTGCGCGCCAGCGGCCTGTGGGTGCGCAGCGATCCGCAACTGCTGCACCGCATGCTGTCGAACCTGATGGACAACGCGCTCAAGTACACCGCCAGCGGCGGCGTGACGGTGATCGCACGCGACCGCGGCGAGACGGTCTGGATCGAGGTGCGCGACACCGGCATCGGCATCGCGCCCGAGCAGTCGGGCCGGATCTTCGAGGAGTTCTACCAGGTCGACAACCCGGGCCGCGATCGCTCGCACGGGCTGGGCATCGGGCTGTCGATCGTGCAGCGTCTCTCGCGCCTGCTCGGCCATCCGGTGCAGATGCATTCGCGCCTGGGCCGCGGCACGCATTTCCGGCTGGTGGTGCAGGCCGCGAACGCGCAG